>NZ_JVJI01000009.1:0-31151 GCF_001072665.1 Streptococcus pseudopneumoniae
GGATTCGAACCCCCGAACCCGAAGGAGCGGATTTACAGTCCGCCGCGTTTAGCCTCTTCGCTATCTCTCCTACAATCAACATGGACTATTATATCATGAAAATTTCAAAAAAACAAGACTTATTTTGCTAAATTATAATTTTCAATCAAAATTTCCACAGCTTTTTCCAATTTTTTATAAAAACTATCGACATTCCCATTCTTTATGATGGCAAATTGTCCATCTAATTCGGCAATTTCTCCGATAACTTTTTTACCAATGGTTAACGTATAACCTTCAAAACTGTCTTTTCCTACCTTAACTTTTGCATCTGCTACCTGAATTTCGATTTTTTTATCTTTCTTACTCATTTCATACCTCTCTTCACTTTTTCTATTTTACAAGAAAATCCTAAAACTAGCAAGAAAAAACTCTATATCATTCTGAGTCTGATATAGAGTTTTCTGCCTTATTTAATGTGTTTTTCTAGTTCTTTTTGGTACTTACCGTTTGATTCCAATTTTTCTTTTTGCCATTTTTTCAGTGCTTCTTCATATTCTTTTGTAGTAACGATATCTTTTTGCAATTTCATTCCTTTAAAGATATATGGGTCACCCTTAATACCAACTTGTGAGTATGGTTTTGAGAATGGCACTACATTACTTACAACTGGGGAACCACCAGATGAGGCTGTTGGCATCAATAATGAACTATCTGTCAACCAAGCTTGAGCCTTAGCATATTTTTCATAACGTTCTTCAAGATTTGTAGTTTCTGAATCCGCATCATCCAACAATTTCTTATACTGGTCCAAACCAAGTTTCGCTACAACATCCTTATCTTTCCCTTTCGTAATACCAAGGTGCTTCATAGCTGAACCTGATTTAGGATCCATGATATTCAAGTAAGAGGCTGGGTCTTGATAACTTGGAGCCCATCCTGTACTGTTCAAGTCATAGTCTTTTTGAGAAGGAACACGCGCTTGAGAAGTGATTGTTTCCTTTTCATTATCTGTCATTTGAAGAACATCAATAACAACATTTTCAGCACCAAGAGTTGATTCGATAGACTGTTTGAAAGAGTTACTTTGTTGAACGGCGATGGTATCTGTTTGTTCAACTGGGACATCCAAGTGAATTGGGAAGCTTACCCCTTTAGATTCCAAGTCTTTCTTAGCTTTTTCAAATGCTGCCTTAGCCTTGTCAGGATTGTAAATAGAATCCTTACCGTCAACTAGCTCAACACCTTTCCATTGGTCACCATAGTTCACCAACTCTGCTTGGGCGATTTGTCCAAAGTTCTTACCACCTGCTTGTACAAAGTTGTCAGGAACGAGACTGTTACGAATAATCTTGTCCGCACCGTCTTCACCATTTAGCTGAGCAGCATAAGAATGGCGGTTGAAGGCAAAGTTGATAGCCTGACGGAAGTCCTTATTAAGCATAGCTTCTTTTGTAGAAGTCTTTTGTTCTTCACTTGTTTTCGCAGTTTTATTGTATGACTGACGATTTACGTTAAAGGTGAAGTAATAGCTGCTTGAGTCCTGTGGGCTATAAGTGATTTTATCTCCGTATTGTTCCAAAGTTGAAGCAAAGTTTGAGCTACTTGGGAAGAGACGGGCTGTCGTATAGGCACCAGAAGAGAAGCTACGAATCAAGGATTCCTGATCTGAACCATCGTAGTAGGTCAATTTGATCTTCTCGATTTTTACCTTTTCTTTATCCCAGTAGTTTGGATTTTTCTCATATTCAATTAACGATTTAGAAGTCAAGGTCTTCAAGAAATAAGGACCATTATAGAGAATTCCCGCTGGAGTAACTGCTCCATAATCTTTACCTGATGCCTTCAAAAACTCTTCATTTACAGGCAACATCGTTGCTGTTGTGACTTTAGAGTTCCAGAAGCTTTCTGGTTTGTTTAAGGTATATTCGACTGTGTAATCGTCCAAGGCCTTGACACCAACTGTAGAGAAATCGTTCGTTTCACCAGTCATGTAGGCATCCAAGCCCTTGATTGAATTTTGGATGAGAGAGACACCGTCTGACTTACCGTCAGCTACGTGTTTCAATCCTGTCACAAAGTCATGAGCTGTTACTTCTGCGTATTCTTCACCTTCTGAAGTGTACCATTTAACTCCTTTACGAAGTTTATAGGTATAAGTCAAACCATCTTTTGACACAGACCAATCTTCAGCCAAGGAAGGAATAACATTCCCGTATTGGTCGTTTTCCATCAAACCATCAACCACGTTCCCGATGACATCTGTTGTAGATGTACGAGTCGCTATACTATAGTCCAAAGATGCTGGATCTACTGCATAGACATATGAAAATGTTGTCGGTGCATCTGCTTCTTTATCAGCTTTTCCACAAGCTACTAAAAGAGCTATTGTACTCAGGACCACTCCTGCTGTTAAGAGCCACTTTTTCGATTTCATCAAAAATCTCCTTTTGTTTATTTTAATCTACTTTTACAATCCAACCTTCTGGCGCTTCAATATCACCAAACTGAATACCAGTCAATTCATCATAGAGTTTACGAGTCACAGGGCCAACTTCTGTTTCACTATAGAAGACATGGAAATCATCACCGTGCTGAATTCCACCAATTGGCGAAATAACTGCTGCCGTACCACAAGCACCTGCCTCTACAAAACGATCCAGGTTATCAATTGGAACATCACCCTCAATAGGAGTCAAGCCCAAGCGGTGTTCTGCCAAATAAAGTAAAGAATACTTAGTAATAGATGGCAAAATAGATGGACTCAATGGTGTTACAAATTCATTATCAGCTGTAATTCCAAAGAAGTTAGCTGAACCGACTTCTTCAATCTTTGTATGAGTTGAAGGGTCTAGGTAGATAACATCTGAGAAATGACGTGATTTGGCCAATTTCCCTGGCAAGAGACTGGCAGCATAGTTCCCACCAACCTTAGCCGCACCTGTACCATTTGGAGCGGCACGGTCGTATTCATCCTGAATCAAGAAGTTAGTTGGGACCAAACCACCCTTAAAGTAATTACCAACTGGCATAGCAAAGATGGTGAAAATGTATTCCTCTGCTGGTTTTACCCCGATAATATCTCCAACACCAATCAAAAGTGGACGAAGATAAAGGGTTCCACCTGTTCCATATGGTGGTACGTATTCTTCATTCGCACGGACAACTGCTTTACAAGCTTCTACAAACATATCTGTCGGAACTTGTGGCATCAAGAGACGATCACAAGTACGTTGCAGGCGTTTGGCATTTTCGTCCGGACGGAAAAGTTGAACACTACCATCCTTAGTACGATAAGCTTTCAAACCTTCAAATGCTTGTTGGCCATAGTGAAGACTTGGAGAAGACTCTGAAATATGCAATGTTGCATCCTCTGTAAGCTCTCCTTGATTCCATTGTCCATTTTTAAAATGAGCAATATAGCGATAAGGTAATTTCATATAGGAAAAGCCGAGATTTTCCCAATCAATCGTTACTGTCATATTCCACTCCTTATTCTAAAAACCTATTTCTTTTATTCTACACTATTTTTCTAAAATAGCAAGCATATTTTGTAATTTTCAGAAAATTTCTTCAATAAAAAGGACCAGCTCTTCGAACTGATTCTTCATTTCACTTATTTGACTTCTGTAAATACTTCTTTAATGTAAGCATCAAAAACTTCTTCATCTGAAATCGTGTCAGAGATAAAGCTACCGTTGCTAGTCCGTTCTGACAAGTTCAAGTCTTGCAATCGGCTTTCATAGATTGTTCCCTTGATAGATTGGACAAGCAGAATTTGATCATTTTCTTCCACTTCTGTACTGAAGAGGTCACCAACGAAGCCTTGTTCAGCAACTGCTCCAGCCAAGAAGACACGGTGTGGTTTGTTTTTCAACTCACGCAAGACTTGTAGTCCTCGTTTGGCACGGCTGGTTGCTGGAATTTCGTCGATAGAAACACGTTTTAAGCTTCCACGCTGAGTTAAGAGGTAGAAGGATGAGGTATTACAGATAAAGGCAGATTGGAGTACATCGTCTTCTTTCAGATTCATAGCCTTGACCCCTGCAGCCTTGGCACCAACAACCGGAACCTCTTCGATATTGAAACGTAATGCATAACCATTTTGGCTAATCAAGAGAACATCATCCAGTTTAATCGGAGCCACTGCTACAATCTGGTCTGTCTCGTCTTTGAGCTTAGCATACTTGACAGACTTAGACTTGTAGGTCCGCCATGGGGTGAACTCTTTTCGTTCTACACGCTTGATTTGACCGAGACGAGTCGCAGCAAAGTAGGTTGTCGCATCATCAAACTGATCCACGACTTCCACATAAAGGATTTCTTCGTTAGTTTCAAAGTTTGTGATGGTTTGGCTCAGATGCTCTCCGATGTCCTTCCAGCGAATGTCTGCCAATTCATGGATTGGTCGATAGATGACATTTCCAAGACTTGTGAACATCAAGAGGTGCTGGGTTGTCTTAGCAGCTTGCACAAAAATCAAACGATCGTCATCACGTTTGCCAATTTCTTCCAGCGTTGAAGCCGCAAAGGAACGTGGACTGGTACGCTTGATATAACCTGCCTTGGTCACGCTGACGTAGGTATCTTCCTCAGCGATAAGACTAGCTGTATCAATCTCAATTGCTTTCGCAGTATCTTCTAAAGAACTCAAACGCGGAGTTGCAAATTTCTTCTTGACCTCACGAAGTTCTTTCTTCATAAGATTGTACATAGTCCGTTCATCACCGATGATGGCTGCAAGCATGGCAATCTTCTCACGAAGTTCTGCTTCTTCCTCCTGCAAGACAACCACGTCTGTATTGGTCAAACGGTAAAGTTGCAAGGTTACGATGGCCTCAGCCTGCTCTTCTGTAAAATCATAGCTGATCTTGAGATTTTCTTTGGCGTCAGCCTTGTTTTCAGAAGCACGAATAAGGGCAATGACTTCGTCCAAAATCGAAATCACGCGAATCAAACCTTCAACGATATGGAGACGCTTCTCAGCCTTTTCCTTGTCAAAGCGGGAACGCGCCAAAATCACTTCACGACGGTGGGCGATGTAGCTAGACAAAATTGGGACAATCCCAACCTGACGAGGTGTGAAATTGTCAATCGCCACCATGTTAAAGTTGTAATTGATTTGTAGGTCAGTGTATTTAAAGAGATAATTAAGAACGAGCTCTGTATTAGCATCTTTCTTGAGCTCAATAGCGATACGAAGACCGTCACGGTCAGACTCATCACGAACCTCAGCAATTCCTGCAACCTTGTTATTGACACGGACATCATCGATTTTCTTAACCAGATTGGCCTTATTGATTTCATAAGGAATCTCAGTGACAACGATTTGTTCCTTACCACCTTTTAGATTTTCAATCTCCGTCTTGGAACGAACAACCACACGCCCTTTCCCAGTTTCATAGGCCTTCTTGATTTCATCACGACCTTGGATGATGGCTCCTGTAGGAAAGTCTGGCCCAGGCAAAAATTCCATGAGTTTGTCAACTTTTGCCGTTGGATGGTCAATCATGTAAACCGCGGCATCAATAACCTCAGCCAAATTATGGGGAGGAATGTCTGTGGCATAACCAGCTGAAATCCCAGTCGAACCATTGACTAAAAGATTTGGGAAAGCTGCGGGTAAAACAGTTGGTTCTTTTTCGGTATCGTCAAAATTCCAAGCAAAGGGAACTGTCTTTTTCTCGATATCCTGAAGAAGGTAGCCTGCAATCTCAGACAAACGCGCCTCAGTATAACGCATGGCCGCAGGCGGATCCCCGTCCATAGAACCATTATTACCGTGCATTTCGACCAAAATCTCACGATTTTTCCAATCCTGAGACATACGAACCATGGCATCATAGATGGAGATGTCACCGTGTGGGTGAAAATTCCCCATGATGTTCCCGACTGACTTGGCCGACTTACGGTAGCTCTTGTCAAAAGTATTGCCATCTTTATTCATCGAATAAAGAATACGACGCTGAACCGGCTTGAGTCCATCACGAATATCTGGCAAAGCCCGGTCTTGAATAATATACTTGGAGTAGCGACCAAAGCGCTCTCCCATAATGTCCTCAAGGGACATGTTTTGAATGTTAGACATAATAATTCTCTTTTTAGTGTTTTATTGTAAAGTAAATCTATATTTTTAAATTTAACTGTTTCTTTGTAGGTAGTGAGAAAAGAAGAGCAATCCTACTAATCCTAGAATGAACAAAAGATTAATTTTAATAACAAATAAGCTAAGTAGGGTATTAATTATGCCGTGAAAAATGGCGCAAAAAAGGACCGACTTAGTCTTTTTGAAAACAGCTGCTAGAAGAATACTGAGATAAATTGCAAATAGACTGAATAATATAAAAGACATCCCACTTTGGGAACTTCCAATCACAAACCATAAAGGTACATGCCATATTGCCCAAATACAACCTGTTATCAAACCGGAAATCCAAAAGGAGAATCTAGTTTCCAAAATTGGTTGCAAGATGCCTCGCCATCCCAATTCTTCTTCGCCACCATAAACACAGACTGCACTCAAAAAAACAACAAACAAATTTCCTAGTGGAAAAGCCGGATTAAGTTCCTTAGAGGAGAAAGCGATGACACCTGTCTGCACGAAAATTAGTAAAAGAAATAACAAAATATATTTCTTTGAGTCCCCTAAGATAAAAGAGACTATGCTTTTAATGGATTTTTGAGGCAAAAAAGAAATGGCTGCAATGGTTGGACCGAAACCTCCCAGTAAATGGAGAAAAACTCCTAGTGGACTTGTTAGACTTAAGAGGCTCATTTGCGTCAGAAAAGCGAGCAATCCCCAACCAACCCCCCAAGAAATGAGAAAACTAATCAGTAAAAATTTTATTATCTTATTATTTTGTAAATGTTTCATTTGTTTCCAGTCTCTCCTCAGCATACTCCATCATCTCCTCAGCCACTTCTTTATCGTAGTCAAATCCCATTTTTTGAGCAAGAGATTGAGCCTCTTGGTGGAAAAGTTCCATCGTAGCAAACAAAGACTGAGTGATTTTATCTAAACTTGAGAAATCAAGAAGATTTGAGAATTCCTTCTCTTTCTCAGCAGGTAAATAGTTGAAGAGGTACTTGTAGTTTTTGCCAACATCGACCGTTCCCTTATCACTTGCTACCTGCCAAGCTAAGACTTTCAAGAGTTCTTGCTGACAAATACCGTAGAGATGGTCGGTAGCATAGATGACTTGCTTACGACAGATTCCTTTGACCACATAGGCTGACACCCACCAAAATTCATTACAGGCTTTTTCAAAATCCGTTTCAGTAGCTGGGGTTATCCAGTAATGCTCTGGATTTGGGAAATAAGGTTCAAATAAATTTTCTGGATCTTCTAAAACAGTGAACCCTGCTTCACTATCCACCCATTCTTGAATGTGTTCTTTAGGGCAAAGAGTCAAATCGATACGATTGCCATCTTCAAAGAGCATGAGATAGAGACGACGATTACCAAGACTAACTTCTTGCTCGATAATGCGTTTGCCGAACTGGTCCAACCAAGAAAAGTCATTCGTTAAATGATCTATGTCATTCACAATATAGACCACATCGTAGTCTTGAAATTCATCTTTTGGCGCCTTTGTATCAGTTCGTGAACCAGACATGGCGACAGCTTTGACTTGTAAAGTTTTAGCTGTTTTTAAAATCACATCGAGCATTTTTGTTTCAGTTCTCATGTTAATACCCATTCGTTAAAAACCGACTTAAAACACTGTCGCTTCTTCCAGCGTAAACTTGACATTGTCTTCAATCCACTTACGGCGTGGTTCGACCTTGTCTCCCATAAGGACATTGACGCGGCGTTCGGCGCGTGCTAGGTCTTCTATTGTAACACGGATAAGGGTACGCGTTTCTGGGTTCATGGTTGTTTCCCAGAGCTGGTCCGCATTCATCTCACCGAGACCTTTATAGCGTTGGAGGGTGGCACCTTTACCGAACTGCTTGCGGAGTTCTTCTAACTCTCCATCTGTCCAAGCATAGGCCACTTCTTCTTTCTTGCCTTTCCCTTTTGACATCTTGTAAAGAGGTGGAAGGGCAATATAGACATGTCCCGCCTCAACTAGCGGACGCATGTAGCGGTAAAAGAAGGTTAAGAGAAGTGTTTGAATGTGGGCACCATCTGTATCCGCATCGGTCATGATAATGATCTTGTCATAGTTGGCATCTTCAATAGAGAAGTCAGCCCCAACACCCGCACCGATAGTATAAATCATGGTATTGATTTCCTCATTTTTGAGGATATCCGCCATCTTGGCCTTGGCTGTATTGATAACCTTACCACGAAGAGGCAAGATTGCCTGGAACTTGCGGTCACGGCCTTGTTTGGCAGAACCTCCGGCAGAATCTCCCTCGACTAGATAGAGTTCATTCTTAGCTGGATTCTTAGACTGGGCTGGGGTCAATTTCCCAGATAACAATCCCTTGTCTTTCTTGTTTTTCTTACCATTTCGGCTCTCATCACGTGCTTTGCGTGCTGCTTCACGGGCATCACGGGCCTTGATAGCCTTGCGAATGAGATTGGAAGCCAGTTCCCCATTTTCCATAAGGAAGAAGGTCAACTTATCAGCCACAATTCCATCCACAACTGGACGAGCTAGAGGACTTCCTAGTTTGTCCTTTGTCTGACCTTCAAACTGCAAATGTTCCTCAGGAACTAAGATAGAGAGAACGGCTGCTAGTCCTTCACGATAGTCGGAACCTTCAAGATTTTTATCTTTTTCCTTGAGAAGACCTGTCTTACGCGCATAGTCATTCATAACCTTGGTAATGGCAGACTTAAGTCCTGTCTCATGCGTTCCCCCGTCCTTAGTGCGAACATTATTGACAAAGGACAAAATGTTATCTGAAAATCCATCATTGTACTGGAGAGCGACTTCCACTTGGAAACCATTGTCTTCGCCTTCAAAATAAAGAACTGGGGTCAAGGTTTCCTTGTCTTCATTCAGATAAGAAACAAAGTCCTGCACCCCATTTTCATAGTGAAACTCAACAGACTCATCTGTTCGCTTATCCGTCAAGGACAAGGTCACATTTTTCAAGAGAAAGGCTGATTCATTAAGACGCTCTGAGATGGTATTGTACTTGAAGTCTATCGTAGAAAAGATCGTCGCATCAGGCATAAACGTAACCTTGGTACCTGTTTTAGACTTGGGCGCTGTACCGATTTTCTTCAGAGTCGTGACAGGTTTTCCACCATTTTCAAAACGTTGCTTGTAGATTGCCCCGTCACGGGTAATTTCAACTTCCAACCAACTAGAAAGGGCATTAACAACAGAAGAACCTACCCCGTGGAGACCACCTGATGTCTTATAACCACCTTGACCAAATTTTCCTCCTGCGTGGAGAATGGTAAAGATAACCTCAACTGTTGGGATCCCCATAGCGTGCATTCCAGTCGGCATTCCACGACCATGGTCTTGCACAGTCAAACTCCCGTCTTTATTGATGGTGACATCAATGCGGTCACCAAATCCAGACAAGGCCTCATCAACAGCATTGTCGACAATTTCCCAGACTAGATGATGGAGTCCAGCACCATCGGTCGATCCGATATACATCCCTGGACGTTTTCGGACCGCATCCAACCCTTCTAGCACCTGAATGGCATCATCATTATAATTGTTAATATTGATTTCCTTTTTTGACACAAGGAACCTCCTATTCGTTCATCTTTACTATTCTACAGGTTTTCCAAGGATTTTGCAAAATTTTTCTTTCTCCGGTGTGACAATTTCAGAAGAGATTCTCTGCCTTTCTTTCCCAATTCATGATATAATAGGAGTATGATTACAATAGTTTTATTAATCCTAGCCTATCTGCTGGGTTCGATTCCGTCTGGTCTCTGGATTGGACAAGTATTCTTTCAAATCAATCTGCGCGAGCATGGTTCTGGTAATACAGGAACAACCAATACCTTCCGCATCTTAGGTAAGAAAGCTGGTATGACGACCTTTGTGATTGACTTTTTCAAAGGAACTCTAGCAACGCTTCTTCCAATTATTTTTCATCTTCAAGGCGTTTCGCCTCTCATCTTTGGACTTTTGGCTGTTATTGGTCATACCTTCCCTATCTTTGCAGGATTTAAGGGAGGTAAGGCTGTCGCAACCAGTGCTGGAGTCGTTTTCGGATTTGCACCTGTCTTCTGTCTCTACCTTGCAGTTGTTTTCTTTGGAACCCTCTATCTTGGTAGTATGATTTCACTATCTAGTGTCACAGCATCTATCGCGGCTGTCATTGGAGTTTTACTCTTTCCACTTTTTGGTTTTATCTTGAGTCACTATGACCCTCTCTTCATTGCTATTATCCTAGCACTTGCTAGTTTGATTATCATTCGTCATAAGGATAATGTCGCTCGTATCAAAAACAAGACTGAAAATTTAGTCCCTTGGGGATTGAACCTAACCAATCAACATCCTAAAAAATAAAACGCCAGTTCATTCTGAACTGACGTTTTTTGTATGCTTATTTTGATTTGATATAGTTGATACCATCTGCTTTTGGTGCGACTGCTTTTCCAAAGAAGGCTGCCAAGACAAGAATTGTCAAAACATAAGGTGCGATTTGAAGATAAACCGCAGGCACTCCTTGTAGGAACGGCAATTGAGAACCGATAACAGCCAAACTTTGTGAAAGCCCAAAGAATAAACTAGAAAGCATGGCTCCGATTGGATTCCATTTTCCGAAAATCATCGCAGCAAGAGCGATAAATCCAGGTCCAACAATAGTTGTCACTGAGAAGTTAACTGAGATGGATTGAGCATAAATCGCTCCGCCAATTCCACCTAGGAAACCTGAAATAATAACCCCTAAATATCTCATCTTGTAGACATTGATTCCCAAAGTATCTGCTGCTTGAGGATGTTCACCGACAGAGCGGAGACGAAGACCAAATCGAGTCTTGAAGAGGATAAACCAAGCAAGGAAAGAGAAGGCAATGGCCAGATAACCAAGTAGACTAGTTGACTTGAAGAAGATATCACCGATAACTGGGATATTCGCCAAGACTGGGAAATCAAAGCGTCCAAAAGTCTGACTTAGGTTGTCGGTTTGTCCTTTGTTATAAAGAACTTTCACTAAGAAAACAGCCAAAGCAGGCGCCATCAAGTTCAATACCGTACCGCTAACAACATGGTCTGCACGGAAATGAACCGTTGCTGCTGCGTGTATGATAGAGAAGACACCACCAACCAATCCTGCAACTAGCAAGGATAACCAAGGAGTTGCTGCTCCAAATTGTTCTGCAAATTCAAGGTTAAAGACAACTCCAGAAAAGGCACCCATAACCATAATTCCTTCAAGACCGACGTTTACCACACCACCACGTTCAGAGAAAACACCACCTATACTTGTAAAGATGAGGGGTGCTGAGTAAATCAGCATAGAAGATACCAAGAGGGTGAGCAATGTTGTAATAGACATCTTTACTTACCTCCTTTAACTTGTTTTTTCGGTTTGACAAAGCGTTCGATAAGGTAATGAACACTGACAAAGAAGATAATAGACGCTGTTACAATGCTGACAAGCTCAGACGGTACCTGCGCCGCATTCATACCAGGAGCTCCAACTTGGAGAACACCAAATAAGAAGGCTGCAAATAGAATACCAATTGGTGAGTTGGCCGCAAGCAGACTAACCGCCATTCCGTTAAATCCGACAGCTAATGACGCCCCCTGAACATAAACGTTCTGGAAGGTTCCCAGACCTTCAACAGCTCCACCAAGACCTGCCAAGGCACCTGAGATAATCATTGAGAGGATAATCGTTCTTTTTGCAGAAATACCAGCATATTCTGAAGCATGTGAATTAAGACCAACCGCACGGATTTCAAAACCAAGAGTCGTTTTCTTGAGCATGAACCAAATAACTGCAACGGCAATGATGGCAAAGAAAATACCAATATTCATCCGCGAATTACCAGTCAACTCAGCTAACCAAGGTGTCTGGTAGGTTGCATTAGCCCCAACACGAATGGTCGAATCTGTACTTTGCATAAAGTCTTTAGGGAAGGCATGGATAAAGGCATTTCCTACATACAATACAATGTAGTTCATCATGATGGTCACAATGACCTCTGACGTCCCTAGATAGGCTCTCAGAATACCCGGAATCGCGCCGACAATTCCACCAGCAATCAAGGCAATCGCGATGGTTGCTAGAATCATCAAGGGACGCGGCATATCTGGATGCGACAGGGCAAACCAACCACTGAGAATCCAACCCGCCAAAGCCTGACCAGGAAGCCCGACGTTAAAGAAACCTGCTCGACTGGCAACGGCAAAACCAAGACCAATCAAGACCAATGGCCCCATAGCACGGAAGATTTCCCCAATCCCACGCAGACTACCAAAGGCTGTATAGAACAATTCTTCGTAGCCCCAAATAGCATCATAACCGAAGATCCACATGACAATGGCCCCGAGTAAGATTCCTAGGAAGACAGAAATCAAGGGAACCGAAATTTGTTGTAATTTTTTAGACATCACTCTTCTCCTTTCCCAAGTTTCCACCAGCCATCAAGACACCAAGTTCTTGCTTATTGGTTGTTTCTGGTGATACAATACCTTGAATCTTACCATCGTGGATAACGGCAATACGGTCTGAGACGTTTAAAATCTCATCTAGTTCAAAGCTGACAACAAGGACAGCCTTACCGTTATCACGCTCTTCAATCAAGCGTTTGTGGATATATTCAATGGCACCGACATCCAAACCACGAGTTGGTTGGCTGACGATAAGGAGTTCAGGATCTCGATCAATTTCACGAGCAATAATTGCTTTTTGTTGATTTCCACCTGAGAGTGCAGCCGCAGGAACAAATTCACTGGCAGCACGAACATCAAATTCTTCCATTAGCTTTTTAGCATAAGAAGTAATATTTGAATAGTTCAAAATTCCATTTTTACTATGTGGTTCTTTATAGTAGGTTTGAAGGGCAATATTCTCAGAAATCATCATTTCCAAGATCAAGCCATCACGGTGACGGTCTTCTGGAACGTGCCCAACACTCAACTCTGTAATCTGACGTGGATGCAAGCCTACAATTGAATCTCCTTTTAGCTTGATGCTACCAGATTCAACCTTGCGAAGGCCTGTGATTGCTTGAATGAGTTCAGACTGACCATTTCCATCAATCCCCGCAATACCAACAATCTCTCCTGCACGAACATCCAAGGATAGATTTTTGACAGCAGGGACACCACGGTTTTCATTGACCACCAAATCTTTGATTGACAAGACCACTTCTTTGGGTTGAGAAGCTTGTTTCTCTGTTTTAAAGGAAACAGAACGTCCTACCATCATTTCTGCCAAATCAGCATTGGTAGCCCCTGCAATTTCGACTGTTTCAATGGATTTCCCACGACGGATAACTGTAACGCGGTCAGAAACTGCGCGAATCTCGTCCAACTTGTGGGTAATCAAGATGATTGATTTCCCTTCTTTGACAAGATTTTTCATAATAGCCATCAACTCATCAATTTCTGATGGAGTCAAAACAGCCGTTGGTTCGTCAAAGATCAGGATATCAGCCCCCCGATAAAGGGTTTTTAAAATTTCTACACGTTGTTGGGCTCCAACTGAGATGTCTGCTACCTTGGCAGAAGGGTCAACAGCTAAGCCATAACGTTCAGAAAGAGCCTTGATTTCTTTGCTAGCTCCAGCGATATCTAGCACACCATTTTTAGTCAATTCACTTCCTAAAATGATGTTTTCAGCCACTGTGAAAGCCTCTACCAACATAAAGTGCTGGTGAACCATTCCAATTCCCAAGCTAGCTGCTCTAGATGGTGAGTCGAGGTTAACAACTTGACCGTTGACCACAATTTCACCACTGGTTGGTTCAAGAAGCCCTGCTAACATGTTCATTAGCGTGGATTTTCCAGCCCCATTTTCTCCTAAAAGTGCATGAATTTCACCTTTACGTAGGTGCAGATTGATTTTGTCGTTGGCAACAAATTCACCAAACACCTTGGTAATATCACGCATCTCAATGACATTTTCGTGTGCCATGTGCTCTTCCTTTCAGAGTCTTATTTTATTTCAATAAAACTTGCTAGTTTGTCTAGTAGCAAGCTTTACTGAGACAAAATGACTTTGTCTCAATTCTTAAAAAAGCGGCCGAGGGCCGCTTCCTAAGAAATGACTTCCATCCATTATTTTTCAGGAACTTTTACGCTTCCATCAAGGATTTTAGCTTTAGCGTCTTCAACAGCTTTTTTACCTTCTTCTGAAAGGTTTGTCACTGCCAAGTCAACACCTTTATCTTTCAATGAGTAAACGATCACTTGACCGCCAGGGAATTCACCTTTTTCTGCCTTGTTCGCAATATCTTTTACAGTTGTACCAACTTGTTTCAAAGTAGATACAAGAACAAAGTTTGATTCTTTTCCATCTTTAGAAGTGTATTTACCTTCTCCTACTTGGTCACGGTCAACACCGATAACCCAAACTTTTTCATTTTCAGGACGGCTTTCGTTGAGTGATTTAGCTTCCGCAAAGACACCTGCACCTGTTCCACCTGCTGCTTGGTAAACAACGTCTGCACCAGCTGCGTATTGTGCTGCTGCAATTGTTTTACCTTTAGCGGCATCACCAAATGAACCAGCGTAGTCAACTTGTACTTTGATAGATGGGTCTACTGATTCAACACCAGCTTTAAATCCAGCTGCAAAACGTGAGATAACTTCAGACTCGATACCACCTACAAAACCAACTTGTTTTGTTTTAGTTGTTTTAGCTGCTGCAACACCTGCAAGGTAAGCAGCTTCGTTATCAGCAAATGTTACGCTCGCAACATTCTTTTGATCTTTAATCACATCATCAATCAAGACATAGTTCAAGTCAGAGTGGTCTTTTGCTGCTTCTTCAACTGCATTGTGAAGGGCAAAACCAACACCGAAGATTAGGTTGTAACTTCCAGCCGCTTGTTGCAAGTTGTTAGCGTAGTCAGCTTCACTTGTTGATTGGAAATAAGTAAAACCTTTATCTTTTGAAAGATTGTGTTCTTTACCCCAGTCTTGCAAACCTTCCCAAGCTGATTGGTTGAATGATTTGTCATCAACACCACCAGTATCAGTGACGATTGCTGCTTTTGTCTTCACATCAGAAGATGAAGCTGCGTTACGAGAAGAGCGGTTACCACATGCAGCAAGTCCAACTGCTGCCACTGCAACTAGACCAAGGCCTAGCCATTTTTTCTTGTTCATTACTGAACCTCCTAAATAAGATGTGCAACGATGTTGCAAGTATGGATTGGTGGGTCACAAGGACCGTGCCACTCAGAGAGCGACTCAGACTAGTTTAAGTCTGTAAAAGAGTATGGAAGTAACTCCCCGACCGTCATCTCGACCGTCGATTTATCTTTTGCGACTAAGGTCACTTTTAGATCTTGTTCAAAAAATTCAGCCATCACTTGGCGACAAGCGCCACATGGCGAAATTGGTTTTTCAGTTTGTCCATAGACAATCAATTCTGAAAACTCTCTTTGACCTTCGGAAACTGCTTTAAAAATCGCTGTACGTTCTCCACAGTTGGTCAAAGGATAGCTAGCATTTTCGATATTCACCCCCGTGTAAACACTTCCGTCTTTTGCCACTAAAACTGCTCCGATAGGAAAGTGAGAATAGGGGACATAGGCATGTTTGCTGGTTTCAATTGCCAGGTCAATCAACTCAGTAGTCGCCATCTGCCAATTCTCCTTTTAAAATGGCTACACCAGCTGACGTTCCAATACGAGTCGCACCTGCTTTGACAAAGGCAAGAGCATCTGCATAAGAACGAGCGCCACCAGCAGCCTTGACACCCATATCAGGTCCAACTGTTTCACGCATTAATCTAACATCCGCTATCGTAGCGCCACCAGTTGAAAAGCCAGTAGATGTTTTAACAAAGTCAGCTCCCGCTTTCTGGGCTAATTGACAAGCCACAACTTTTTCTTGGTCGGTCAGAAGGCAAGCTTCAATAATGACTTTCACTAACTTGTCACCACTTGCTTCTACAACAGCACGGATGTCTGATTCAACCAAATCAAGATTTCCTGATTTGAGGGCACCAACATTAATCACCATATCAATCTCATCTGCGCCATTTTGGATAGCTTCTTTGGTTTCAAATGCTTTCACGGCTGAAGTTGTTGCTCCCAAGGGGAAACCAACCACTGTGCAGACCTGGACATCTGTACCTTCAAGCCCTGTTTTAGCATATTCAACCCAGGTCGGATTGACGCAAACACTGGCAAAATCATACTCTCTAGCCTCAGACAACAAACAATCAATTTGTTTTTTTGTCGCATCTTGCTTCAAAAGCGTATGATCGATATATTTATTTAATTTCATATCCGGATTCTCCTGTCGTTTATGAGATAATTTCTATAATTTCTCGTAAACTTTGCACCCTATCATTTATTTTAACATATTTTTGAAAATCTGTAACTAGCTGAGGAGAAATTTTTCCATTTGTGTATACTTTTGCAACAATTTCTCCCTTTTGAACGGAATCTCCAACTTTCTTTTCAAAAACAATTCCTGTTTCATAGTCCAAGGCATCAGACTTAACTGCACGACCAGCACCCAGTCTCATAGCATAAAGTCCAAATTCCATAGCTGGAAGAGCTGAAATGACACCCGTTTCCTGGGCAGGGATTTCCACCACATGTGACACATTGGCTGGACGATAGAGGTCTTCCAAGTCTCCATCTTGGGCTTGGACCATCTCCTCAAACTTAGCAAGCGCTTGTCCATTTTCAAGATGTTGGCGGACTTCTTCAACTGTCTTATTTACATTTGCCAGTCCAAGCATAATTTGAGCCAACTCACATATGAAGTGGGTAATATCCTGACGGCCTTGACCTTGTAAAATCTCCAATGCTTCAAGGATTTCCAGACGATTTCCAATCGCTCGTCCCAAGGGCTGACTCATATCCGTAATCACTGCTACCGTCTTCCGACCAACTGCCTTACCAAGTTCCACCATAGTTTGAGCCAACTCACGCGCCTCATCAACCGTCTTCATGAAGGCACCCTCACCGACAGTCACGTCTAGCAAAATAGCATCCGCCCCTGCAGCAATTTTCTTGCTCATCACCGAACTCGCAATCAAAGGAATCGTGTCGACAGTTGCTGTCACATCACGTAGGGCGTAGAGAAGCTTGTCAGCTTTAACCAGTTGGTCTGATTGCCCAATGACCGATACACCAATATCCTGAACCTGACGAATAAAATCCTCTTGACTGCGTTCCACTTGATAGCCCTTGATAGACTCCAATTTATCAATTGTTCCACCAGTATGGCCGAGACCACGACCACTCATTTTGGCCACAGGAACACCAAAGCTTGCAACAAGAGGAGCCAAAATCAAGGTCACCTTATCACCAACACCACCAGTAGAATGCTTGTCAACCTTAACCCCATCAATAACAGATAAATCAAACTCTTGACCTGTCTGAACCATTTTCATGGTCAAATCAGATATTTCTCGAGTCGTCATTCCTTTAAAATAAACAGCCATAGCAAAAGCAGACATCTGATAGTCAGGAACAGTTCCTAACACATAGCTTTCAACTAGCCATTCGATTTCACTCGAAGTCAGTTCTTGACCGTCTCGTTTCTTTTGGATTAAATCAACTGCTCTCATTCTTTCACACTTCTAAGGATATAGTATCCCTTATCTTTTTTGACGATTTCACAATTGCCAAACACCTCTTCCATCTTGGACTTAGCACTTGGGGCCCCTTGTTTTTTCTGGATAACGATTGTTAAATCTCCACCAGTTTCCAAGAAATCTTTACTTTTCTCAATGATTTCATGAACCACTTGCTTGCCCGCACGGATAGGAGGATTGGAAATGACATGGTCAAATTTCCCTTTAACTTGTTCATAAATATTGGACTGGAAAATCGTCGCTTCTACTTTATTTCGTTCAGCATTTTGTCGCGCCAAATCCAAGGCACGATTATTGATATCGACCATGGTCGCCTGAACTCCATAAGCCTTAGCCAAAGACAAGCCCAGAGGCCCATAACCACAACCTACATCAAGGACAGTCTCTCCTTGGTTGACCTCAAGACACTTGAGCAAGAGTTGACTCCCAAAGTCAATCATTTTCTTGCTAAAAACACCCGCATCCGTTAAAAAGGTCATTTTTTGTCCCAACAAATCCACTCTCAACTCATGAATGTCGTGAGCAGCGTCAGGATTCTCTGCATAATACATTTTACTCATGAAACTATTTTACCATAATTTGACTTAAATTGTAAATCGTTTACAAATTGATAATAAAACGAAAAAGACTGAAGAAAGCTAGTAGGTAAAACCTTTTCTTCAATCTCTTTCAACACTTATAGATAAATGATAAACCATTTAGAACTAGAAATATCATAGTCAGGATAAAACAAAAAGTTTATCATCTATAATCGGGCGTATTTATTATTACTATTGCTTAACCTTCAGATACTTAATTATCAACAGGATTCCCAATAAGATGTTTAGATAAAAGCCCAACTGATACGTTTTTGTCAGGATTTCCAAACTTGTCCAAAGTCGGATTAAATCTTCTAGTGACATGCGGAATAAATAACCCTCTGTAGCAATCCATAGGACTAAAAAGACATAACTTCCAGCAGCAAGCCATTTCGTCCACCGTTTTTTTAGTAGGCAAGCAATCAAGAGCGAGCAGATAAAGATAGCTGTTACAATAGCATGTTCCATCAAAAAAGTAAAACCGTAATAGATTTCCACAAAGCGTCTACCATTATCCGCATTCGCCCCTTTTATAAAAGGTAGTGCAAAACTTAAAATAAAACAGAGTTCCAATATATAACTTTTTAATATTTTCATGTCACACCTCCTATAAGTTGTGAACTAAAAATTCCCCTTTATTAGCTTATAAATCAACAGAAACTATCTCCTACTTCATCAATACATTGTTCATCCTCTATCTACTTATATTATATACTATTGACTTACTACATTCAAGAAACCGCTTTATTTTTTTAGCTTTTTATGGTATGATAAACAAAATATCTAGGGGAAAACAAATGACCAACGAATTTTTACATTTTGAAAAAATCAGCCGCCAGACTTGGCAATCTTTACATCGAAAGACCACACCTCCTTTGACAGAAGAGGAATTAGAGTCCATCAAGAGTTTTAATGACCAGATTAGCTTACAGGATGTTACCGATGTCTATCTACCCCTAGCCCATCTCATCCAGATTTACAAACGTACCAAGGATGATTTGGCCTTTTCAAAAGGAATTTTTCTCCAACGTGAAAGCAAAGCCCAGCCTTTTATCATTGGGGTTTCTGGGAGTGTTGCCGTTGGAAAATCCACAACCAGTCGCCTACTTCAAATCCTACTGTCCCGCACACTTACAGATGTTAGGGTTGAGTTGGTAACAACTGACGGCTTTCTCTATCCCAACCAGACCTTGATTGAGCAAGGGATTCTAAATCGTAAGGGATTTCCTGAAAGCTATGATATGGAAGCTCTTCTCAACTTCTTGGACCGCATCAAAAATGGACAAGATGTAGATATTCCTGTCTATTCTCATGAAGTCTACGACATCGTACCTGAGGAAAAGCAAAGCGTCAAAGCTGCTGATTTTGTCATTGTTGAGGGAATAAATGTCTTTCAAAATCCACAAAACGAGCGTCTCTACATTACTGACTTCTTTGACTTTTCCATCTATGTTGATGCTGCAGTCGATGACATTGAGAGTTGGTATCTAGACCGTTTCTTGAAGATGCTGAGCCTAGCCCAAAACGACCCAGATAGCTACTATTATCGTTTTACACAAATGCCGATTGGGGAAGTAGAATCCTTTGCCCATCAGGTCTGGACCAGTATCAATCTCACAAATCTACAAAATTATATTGAACCAACTAGAAATCGTGCAGAAGTGATTCTTCATAAAACAAAGAACCATGAAATCGATGAAATTTACTTAAAAAAATAATTTTCCCTTGTCAAAACGTAAGTTTTCAGATATAATGGTATAGTTAGTAAATATGGAGGTAAGAACATTGGCAAACATTAAATCAGCTATCAAACGCGCTGAATTGAACGTTAAACAAAACGAAAAGAACTCAGCTCAAAAATCAGCTATGCGTACTGCTATCAAAGCTTTCGAAGCAAACCCATCTGAAGAACTTTTCCGTGCTGCTAGCTCAGCTATCGATAAAGCAGAAACTAAAGGTTTGATTCACAAAAACAAAGCAAGCCGCGACAAAGCTCGTCTTTCAGCTAAACTTGCTAAATAAGAAACAGTCCATAGAGGCTGTTTTTTTGTCCTCAAATAGGAAAAGGTAGAAAATGAAAATCGCAATTATCGGATATTCTGGTGCTGGTAAGTCAACTCTAGCCGAAAAGTTGTCTCACTGCTACTCCATCCCAAAACTGCACATGGACACACTCCAATTTCAACCTGGTTGGCAAGACAGCGACCGTGAATGGATGCTAACCGAGATGAGTAACTTTCTCACCAAGCATGAAGCTTGGGTTATCGATGGTAATTATTCTTGGTGCTATTACAAAGAAAGAATGAAAGAAGCTGACCAAATCATCTTTCTCAATTTTTCGCCATTGACCTGTCTCTTTCGAGCATTTAAACGGTATCTCACATATCGAGGTAAGGTCAGAGAAAGTATGGCAGCTGGTTGTCAAGAACAATTTAATTGGGAGTTTATCAGATGGATTCTCTGGGATGGGCGGAGCAAATCCGCTAAGGAACGCTACAAGTGGGGGCAAGAAATCTATCCAGATAAAGTTGTCATCCTTAGGTCTCAAAAGGAGATAGATTACTTTTTAGAGACTCTCGAAAAAAAGAAGAAAAAACAGCGTGAATAACGTTAGTACTATTTTGGAAGACAAAGCTCCTTTTTGGGGGCTATTTTTCCAAAATATTTTCTTCATTATTTACCAATCTATCCTATCTAAAACTCTGAATTCTATAGAAATGAAAAGGGACATTCACTGTCCCTTTTATCAATTTTTAGATTTTGAATATACAATAATCACAATCGCTAGGCCTCAAATCCTATTTACTCATTTGGAACAAGTATTAGGGAAGACGGGTATTATATTTCGCTTTAATAAATAATAGGTAATGGAATGAGTGTTATAACCTTAATCTGAAAAAATAAAGGTTTCAGCTACTAAAAATGTGCAAGAAAAGCTTGATTTCATACACTCTTTCACCTTTGTTACTATAGGCTCGGACCCAGTTATACTTAGCCCCAAGTAATTTCCAATTGATAGCTGGCAAAGGGATGTCCCTCTTGGTTTTGTAGTTGATAGTCTAAATGAATCTTTTGCCCATCAACTTCATAACTACTGGTTTGGATAATAAACTCCTGCATGCCCATGGGTGTAGGAATATAGGCTAAACTATCACTATCCTTTAAAAAGCGCATAATGGTCTTGGGATTGGAAAATCGGCTCATCACCAACTCTTGACCATGAAATTTAATCACTACTTTTTCCTTTTCTTCATTATAGAAAAGCAGGTAGCTATAGTCCCCCTTTTCATGCACTTCAACGTCATAGAGCTGGTCAATCACTTCCAACTGCTCATCAAACTGAATCGTATTTCGCATCCGAATCTTCACATCAGGTCCTCTTTCTTGTCTCTTGTCCTACTATTTTACCAAAAAGAGAAGGATTTTGCTATAATGGTCATATGAACGAAAAAGTATTCCGTGACCCAGTTCACAACTACATCCATGTCAATAATCAAATCATATATGACTTGATTAATACAAAAGAATTTCAGCGTTTGCGTCGTATCAAACAACTGGGAACTTCCAGTTATACCTTCCACGGTGGGGAGCACAGCCGCTTCTCCCACTGTCTAGGAGTCTATGAAATTGCACGACGCATCACAGAGATTTTTGAAGAGAAATATCCTGAAGAATGGAATCCTGCCGAATCACTCCTCACCATGACCGCTGCTCTCCTACATGACCTAGGACATGGTGCCTACTCCCATACTTTTGAACATCTCTTTGATACAGACCATGAAGCCATTACTCAGGAGATTATCCAAAGCCCTGAGACAGAAATTCACCAAGTTCTGCTACAAGTGGCGCCAGATTTTCCAGAAAAGGTAGCAAGTGTCATCGACCATACCTATCCTAACAAGCAGGTCGTGCAACTCATTTCTAGTCAGATTGATGCAGACCGCATGGACTATCTCTTGCGCGACTCCTATTTTACTGGAGCTTCCTATGGAGAATTTGACCTGACTCGCATCCTCCGAGTCATTCGTCCTGTTGAAAACGGTATTGCCTTTCAGCGCAATGGCATGCATGCCATCGAAGACTATGTCCTCAGTCGCTACCAGATGTATATGCAGGTCTATTTCCACCCTGCAACACGTGCCATGGAAGTTCTCCTGCAGAATCTTCTCAAGCGCGCCAAGGAACTCTATCCAAAAGACAAAGATTTCTTTGCACGAACTTCCCCACACCTCCTGCCATTCTTTGAAAAAAATGTGACCTTATCTGATTATCTGGCTCTGGATGATGGAGTGATGAATACCTACTTCCAGCTCTGGATGACCAGTCCTGACAAGATTTTAGCAGACTTATCACAACGTTTTGTCAATCGCAAGGTCTTTAAATCAATTACCTTTTCACAAGAGGATCAAGACCAACTCGCTAGCATGAGAAAATTGGTTGAGGACATCGGCTTTGATCCAGACTACTACACTGCCATTCATAAGAACTTTGACCTCCCTTATGATATCTATCGTCCCGAATCTGAAAATCCACGGACACAGATTGAGATTTTACAAAAAAATGGAGAACTGGCTGAACTCTCTAGCCTGTCTCCTATCGTCCAATCCCTTGCTGGTAGTCGTCACGGAGATAATCGTTTTTATTTCCCAAAAGAAATGTTGGATCAAAACAGTATCTTTGCTAGCATTACCCAGCAATTTTTACACTTGATTGAGAACGATCATTTTACCCCAAATAAAAACTAAAAGAGGAAATTTATGAGTATTAAACTAATCGCCGTTGATATCGACGGAACTCTAGTCAACAGTCAAAAGGAGATTACTCCTGAAGTCTTTTCTGCTATCCAAGATGCCAAAGAAGCTGGTGTCAAAGTCGTGATTGCAACTGGCCGCCCCATCGCAGGTGTTGCCAAACTTCTAGACGACTTGCAGTTGAGAGACGAGGGTGACTATGTTGTAACCTTCAACGGTGCCCTTGTCCAAGAAACCGCTACAGGCCATGAGATTATCAGTGAATCCTTGACCTACGAGGATTATCTGGATATGGAATTTCTCAGTCGCAAACTTGGTGTCCACATGCATGCCATTACCAAGGACGGTATCTACACTGCCAATCGCAATATCGGAAAATACACAGTGCACGAATCAACCCTCGTCAGCATGCCTATTTTCTACCGCACTCCTGAAGAAATGGCTGACAAGGAAATTGTCAAATGTATGTTCATCGATGAACCAGAAATCCTTGATGTTGCGATTGAAAAGATACCAGCCGAATTTTACGAGCGCTACTCCATCAACAAATCTGCTCCTTTCTACCTCGAACTCCTTAAAAAGAATGTAGATAAAGGTTCAGCTATTACTCACTTAGCTGAAAAACTAGGATTGACCAAAGATGAAACCATGGCTATCGGTGACGAAGAAAATGACCGTGCCATGCTAGCAGTCGTTGGGAATCCCGTTGTTATGGAAAATGGAAATCCAGAACTCAAAAAAATCGCCAAATACATCACCAAATCTAACGACGAATCTGGTGTTGCCCATGCCATCCGTACATGGGTAATGTAAAATGCTTAACCATAAAAAATAAACAACACCCCAAAAGGTAGAGATGAGACTCTAACTTCTGGGGTGTTCTTTTTGATTTTTCGCCAAATCTTCCAATCTGACTATCATAGTAAGCCCATCTTATATAGTTCTTTTAGGGCAGATTCTCTTGATGAGTATGGATTTCTATTGATGAAAATTTTTACTGTTTCGACGTGATGATAAAGATCCATGCTGATTTCTTTTAAATTATCAATAAAGACATCAAGTAGTTCTGGTTCAATGTTCTCTAAGGGAGAAGGAAGCTCTTTCTTATTTTCAAACTCAAAAGCTTCTTTAGCAGTCACACCTATTGCATAACTAATGTTGTCCCACAAGAGACTATTCGCTTCATTTTCATCTAATTGCATGTAGATAAATCTTCCACTGAAGTCTGTCCCATCATCTAAAAGGCGATAAAGTTCCTCTCCCCTTTTATCTCTATTCTCCAAAAAACTCCAACACGCATCCAAGGCGGTTCGAATGTGTGAAGTGTATTGTGTTTCCATACGATTCGCAATTGCTTCAGCAAAAATCAACATAAAATAACTAGTAAGCATATCCTCTCCTGATCTATACTTGAACGAATAGCCTATTCGTTTTCATCAGATAAAAATAGTGGTCCAAAGTAGTTTTTAACGAGCTCATCCTTTAAATATCCTTCTATTTCTGGCCCAGATATTTGTGAAATAAGTTCCCTATTTTCAGCTAGGATTTGTTTGTAACTTAAGGAAAAAACCTCAAGTATGTCCTCGTCGACACTTTCAATCGCTTGTGGTAGGTATATTTCTTCCGAAGCGAAATATGAATAGTGACAAACTAGGACATAGAAATTAGCGATACAGTTCCATACTAGTGGATTGGTTTTCTTATCCAACACCTGAAATGTCAAGATATCCTGCTCGTCTATATTTTCCAGTCGATTATATAAAATATCTGGGCAAAAATCACTCTCTTTATCAAGCTCCTGTTTGGAAAGTTTTAAGGAATCAAGGACAAACTCCTGATATTCTTTCTCACTGATAAGATCTACAAGACCGTCTATCAACTCCTGTAGGAAGCGCAATAAATTTCTATTATCATTCATCAGTTTTCCTTCTATTACTAAAAACTAACTTAGTGATCCACTGAAAAACGTGTCAATCACTCTTCCTCTTCAAACATCAGAGCATCCAGTTCTTCGCTCTCTGCCGCAATTTCTTCAAAGGTGGAAATAAGATTATTTACTATTTCTAAGGTGATAATACCAGTAGAATCCCTCATCGTAACCTTAGTTCCAATGGCATTCAACTCATGGATGAGTTCTCGAACCTTTCTCAATCCATCCAAATCTAACATGTCTACTTCTATCACTGTGTCATGATCTTTGATTCTGGATTGGATTAAAGAAAAAGGCAATGATGAATGGTTTCTTAACAATTTATAGGTCCCTGATTTGTCACCTATAGAATCAATAAAAATAGCTAGCATCGTTTCCGCTCCCTTTATTACTCTGGCAATTCTACCTTCAAGCTCATATCTGTAGGCTGCAACACTTTCTGAACCGCTGCAAGAAAGGCTAGTCCATTATCCGATGGAGAATACTGGAAGGTGATGTGGATGACTTTTTTATCAAAGTTATCACCATATCGCTCCACATACTGCTTGCTTTCGAGGAAGTAGATATAGTTATTGAGTTTTTCTTGAAGTTTCAAGAGATGTTCCTCTTCCAGAGACTCTATCCATTTGTTTTCATCAATCAACAACAACTCCAGATGGTCATCAGAAACACCCATAGCATCGATGCTTGTAACATCTAGTTCAATTTTCTCAGCTGTTTTAATGGTTTCTACTACCTTAGGGGGATTGTAGTATTTTTCCTTGAATTCCTTAAGAATCTTCTCTACCTTTTCTTCGTCACACTGTCTGTATAATGGACTACGGTCTAATACATTACATAGTCTTTCATAGGTATAAGTACGTTTCTGCTCATCCGATAATTTTGAAATGCTTTCTATAATATTTCTTACCAATTCATCTGTTTCAATAACAAAGGGAAGGCTTGTATATCTTCTTAAACGACTGCCTTGCATAGAAATATAATCAGTCACCTTATCTAATTTGACTAGGTCAGTCGATAAGCTAAAATCTTTCAAGATGTCAAAAGTTCTTCTTGCTATATCCTCATCACCTTCCACATACAGAGGATATAAGCAATATTCCATTAATACTCCAATATCTGTACTATTCACATCATAAGAATCTCGTTGTCGAAAACGATACTTCGGTTCCGTCCCTAGAAAAACTTCAGCTTCTTTCCCTTCCTTCATTATTTCACGATAGTCTTTTACAAAATTTTGATAATTTTCTTTATTTTTCAATTTATATATCTGCATTTATTTACTCCATTGATATATTCTACCTATTTCTGGGTATTTACTTGCACTATTGTTGAATGATGGTATTAAAACTTTGTCTTATTATAGCATAAAATAAATACAGAAAAAATAAAATGGGGAACTTAAGGAAAAAGAAAACCACCTGAAAAAAATATCAGATGGTAAACTTTTCAATCTTGAACAAACTAATAAGTTTCTTAGAATGTTAGTTTTGTGATAACTTCTGAAACATTTCAGGAGAAATTGGATCCACAAGAACATACTTGGCATCTAGCATATAGATTCCCTCAGTCAATGACTCTAAGAATTCCCGATAAGGAACCTCGGCTAGTTTTTCCCCATCGGCTGTCATGATAAACAGTCGTGCAACTGCAACTTTACTTCCTCGATACTCTTGTAAATATTGAGGTTCTAGCTCTGGTTGAGCCGGTAAGATTGTTCGTCCTTCACTATTTAGATAATTGATAGGGATAATGATGTCCTCTCCATTTTGCTCTACTTTAAAAACTTGTTGCTCAGAGTAATAAGCATTTAGCTGTTGGGTAAAGCGCAAACGCTGGTCATAACTATTTAAGAGTTGATCATCCGGCACATGGATAATCTGCCCTAGGTAAAGTTCATTGATGTAAATAGGACGTTTCACTCCCATAACTTCTACTATAGGATGAACTTTTACTTCCTTAGTCAATTCTGAAAGAGCTGATAAGAAAATATCTGTGAAATGAAATTCTAGAATAGAATCTTTATCATAGTCCACGCCATCATGTTCACACACTCTTACATCTAAAAGAACCAGCAATGTTTTCAAGAACATCAAGGCCCCAGTCCAGTCAGAAGCTGTCGCCAAATCTGGAACAGATACCTGATAGGCTTGACCATCAAAAGATAGACGGAACCCTAGACTAGACTTCTCTTTGACCCCAAACTGAACAGAATGGAAATCCGAAATAAGAGAGTCTGCAGATGGCTTTAATCCTGCATCCTTAGCGGAAACGCTGTAACATTCAAAAAGTTCTGCTTGAAGCACCTCACCAATTCTTAGTGATTGGTTGCTTTTTATTGTAAAATTAACTGATTTCATATTTTTCTCCTTCGGTCTACTGGCAAATCCTTTCTACGACGTAGAATCGTTACTTCGCTGACAGGGATTTTTCCTGATGCATACGTAATATGACCGTACTTATCATCCATCAATGAAGCGCCATCTGCTATATTGTTTTCATTTAAAAATTCTTTATCAGAAACCAATATTCGCACATAAGAATCAGGTGCTGTAAAATCATCATCCCCATGCTTGTGACCTGCGATTTCAAATTCATGATCTTTATACAAGACACTATCACAAACCAAATACCTTTGACTAACCTCACTATAAGGCACAAGCTTCCCGTATAGACCTTCTCCTTCACCATCTACATAGGAACTATAGGGGAAATAGCCTTCTTTCAACATTTCCGGATTTTCTGAAAGAAGGATATAGTCATTTATATAATTCACAAAATTAGAGTATACTTTGTTTTGGTAAACTAAATATTCTTTACGCATACTAACCCTCCACGTATTCCATTATACCATATTCACAACAACAAATTTTCCGTACTACATCACTCATTTCCTGACCCAGTCTGTTCTATATTTTCTTCATTCTCTCGTTTCTCTTTTAAATCTTTCAATGTTTTATCAATAACCCTCTTAACTCCCTCATCACTCATTCCAGAAATATGGTAAGGGTAATTTTGACTCTCCTTACTTGAAGTTTGATTTTGTGTACTTTCTTCAGTTGATGAGTTATCGTTCAAATCTGATGTTGTCGTAGTAGATACAGGTTCAGAATTTGAACTTTTCTTTGACAGGTCTATACAACACCGAAAATGTGAAGAATAAGGCTAGAATCGATGCGATAAACGGAAATATCTTTTTATCTGATTCATCTGATGAAACCTTAACTCCACTGGTGCTAAGTGCCTTCCATTCAGGGTGCAATTCTTCGATGGCTTGTTTCTCTTTCCAAAGCGGAACTAGTAAGAAATGGTTAAAAGGTAAAACTGTAGCCATAGCTGCCGCTCCTAATGGAATAAACCTATTTGAATTCACGATAAGCACGATGCTTAGTATAGATAATAATACGAATAGAATTATTACTAATACTAGTCGAATTTTATATTCTTTTTTAATCTGGAGATATCTTTCTTAGGATACCTTTTCTTAATCTTGATTGGGATGATTTGAGCCTTCCGATATATTTTCCTTATCTGAAAAAATGCCATCATCCGGTAATTCTACCTTCAGGCTCATATCTGTTGGCTGCAACACTTTCTGAACCGCTGCAAGAAAGGCTAGTCCATTATCAGATGGAGAATACTGGAAAGTGATATGGATGACTTTTTGGTCAAAGTCATCACCGTATCGTTCCATATACTGTTTGCCTTCGAGAAAGTAGATATAATTGTTAATTTTTTCTTGAAGGATTTTTAGATGAACTGCTTCTGTTTCTTCCTCCCAGCCAATTGGATCCACAAGGAGTAACTCTAAATGATTATCAACTATACCAATAGAGTCAAGTTCGCTAGGTTGCAATTTTGAAACGATGGCTTGGGTGGCAATTTGAGTAAATTCCTCTGCTGAAAAAAGACGACGACTATTTTGGGGATTTTTTAGAATAAAGGAAGGATTATTCTCAATGAAAAGTTTACTAGATTCATCTTGTGTATATTGCTTTTTTGATTTCCAAAAACCATATTGTGCATAATTCATCAACTCTTTTCCAGTATGTTCTCCAGACATATAGCTGTCGGCAGCTTCTTTTGGGATTTCTTGAACCACTTCTGGCATGGTAATATTAAAAGTTGGATAACGTAAAAAATACTTGTCACCATCTTGACAGATTTCCAACATGTCTTTTTGACTTAAATAAATAGTTTCCATTCTCATCTCCTTTGCCTATTACTATAAATATACTGATTTATTATTCCCTAATGCAAATGAACTATCTGTTGAGACTTCATCTGAATTCTATTGGTTTCTCTTATAATGTCATCCACTTTACTATAAAGGCCAGCTTCCTGTTTCAGCATAAATCATGACTTCATATGCTCCCCTAGAAGATTCAAATGCTCTATCCATCAGTTCTTTAATAATAGGATAGCGAACTTCTGGCCCCATGGCTCCGCCAATTTCTTTAAAGAAGCTAATTTCGTAATAGCCGTCTGTCTCATATACAATAAAT
Organism: Streptococcus pseudopneumoniae; assembly: GCF_001072665.1. Classification (GTDB taxonomy): domain Bacteria; phylum Bacillota; class Bacilli; order Lactobacillales; family Streptococcaceae; genus Streptococcus; species Streptococcus pseudopneumoniae_S. The sequence continues at coordinate 29,411 of NZ_JVJI01000009.1, forward strand.
CCATTGCCTCTATGTACAATCGTATCCGATTGATTATAATCTTCTAACTCATCTTTCTGTGGCCAACGATGATGTTCACAATAAAACATTACTTCTAAAGAATCTTTTTCTGATGTTGAAACACGTTCTACTAATTCCTGGCTAATGGGAAAATTAAGCACTTCTTTCCCTCTACTCCACAGAATCTGATAATCATTATTGTTTTTTAATATCGTACAACTTTTGTATTGCTGAATTTCTATTGTCATATAAATTTGCTTCCTTTATTTAATATTGCAGAATTATCACAGACCAAAAAAGATTTAGTTGGTGCGCACATTCCTTATTAAACTCTCCTAGATGAACTAGTCCTTTATATTGTTTATTCTTTTCTTTCATTTCCTTTTTTCAGTTCTTTCTCCAATTGTTTTAAGACGACTAAAATGTCACTTTTATAATCCATTGTTTCATCTACAAATCTTCTCGCTAAACTAAAAAAACTAATGTTATTGATATTTTCCCCTCGTTCTATAAGCTTAGTTAGCTTATATATATCCTGTGTAATTCCCGGGTATAACTTCTGACCTGGATATTCTAAGTTAATCAGATCTTGTAATCGTCCTATATATTGGGTGTATTGGTTCTTCATAATTGAATTCCTTATTAACTTTAATCACTTCGTTTAATTTTTACTATTATTTGATCTAACATCAACTATCTCATATTCCCGTTCTTCTCCAGGTACAAAGGCAACGTTTATGCTTGCAAGAAAAATGAACATTGTTAAAATCATCATCAAAAGCATAGCAACATTTTTTATATAAATAAAAGCTAAGGCAAATATAAGAGCTAAAGCAAAAAAACATAGGCGTAAAAGAAGCATTTTTACGTAAAATCGCAATGAATTTACTGGTTTTATTTTATAATAATTAGATTGCTCCAACGATCTATTGAGTAATTTTTCCAAATCTTTTTTCTTGTTAGAATATAAAATCTGAAGCAAACCAAAAGACAATAATAGACCAATAACTACTAAAAGCAAACTAGTTACAATCGAAAAATTTACATAAAAGTTGGTAAATAAATCAATATGATTCATACGAGCCCAGGCATTCACAAAAACTGCCAATCCTGCGGCTAATGACGTTGGAAGGATAAATTTGCTCGCTTTAGCGTTTTTTTCTTCGATTTTAACAAGTTCTTCATCTGAAATAGCATAAACTTTCTGATAAAAATACCAGTTTAAAGGCAAACAGACGTATCCGAGAAAATGTTTAGGAGATCTATCTAATAGATACTGTCTCCCCTGATAATAAAATAATAGGTATCGAAGATTCCCTTTATAATATAATTTTATTTTTTGCATTCTAATCCTTACTAATTTAAGAAAACATGAGTTTTTCCCAAGCTTCGAGGAGTATCTCGATATCGGCGATATCTTATTTTAGTATTTTATCATTTATTTTATATAAGTGATGACTTTCAGTTCCAAATGCAACATTAGAAGTCGATAAATATAGAAAGATGATTGCATTAGGCATTAAACCAAAAAGTAAGTTACCTGAGTAAAAATAATACAAGGACATAAAAAATACTAGTCCACCAATAACTACTAAAAAGCCTAGCAATTGTTTAAAGTCAATTTTTACTGGTGTGATTTTATAGTATTGTAAATGCCTAAGTTCGCGCCCTAGCACGGAGGCCATCCTTCTTTTCCGAGAATAGTAAAATAATTCAACCAGAACATATGTTAAAAGAAAAG
>NZ_JVJI01000090.1:0-317 GCF_001072665.1 Streptococcus pseudopneumoniae
GATTACCGAAGTAGGTACAAAAGTTCTATCAAGCAATCAACCAGCAGAAGGAGTAAAAGACCTAGTTTTAGAAATTCCGAAACTAGAAATTGAAGAGGATACAGTGGCCTTCAAACACCAAGAACGTCCAAATCCAAATCTCCCAGTCGGTCAACGTCAACTTGTCCAAGCAGGAGTTGAGGGACAAATTCGTCGCTTGGTTGAAGTAGATAGTCAAGGCAATCGTACTCTTCGTTCAACAGAAGTTCTCAAGAAAGCTGTTCCAGAGATTACCGAAGTAGGTACAAAAGTTCTATCAAGCAATCAACCAGCAGAAG
>NZ_JVJI01000091.1:0-12619 GCF_001072665.1 Streptococcus pseudopneumoniae
ATATGGTACTACTTCTGTTGGTTGTCCTGGTTTGGTTGGATCTGTTGGATCATTTGGATACTTAATTGGGTTTGTTGGTTGACCTGGGATGTTTGGTACCCATGAACCAAGTGGTTTGTAGGTTACTACTTCCTTGATATCTTCAGAATCACCTGTTACGTTTACTACTGGTACACTTGCTTTGTCAGCTAAGAATCCTTTAACTACTGGTGATTTAACTTCAGCTAAATCTTGTGCTGGAGTCCAATCTCCATATGTAACTTCTCCTGTAACTAAATTAACTTTCGCTTCACGTGTGAATTTAGCTTCTTGTGTTACTGTTTTTGGAGTGCCGTCTTCGTTTAATACTGGAGTGCCATCTTCGTAAACATAAGTAATTGTACGTGTGACAGTTTTGTTTAGATCTTTTTCTTCCAAACCAGCTGGGTATTTAGGTCCGTCTGGGTTATTTGGATCTACTGGAGTTCCTGGTGTTTTTGGTTGATCTGGTGTAACTGGTACAACACGTTCTTTAAGTGTTACTGTGAACTCTTGGTCAGTGTCAACATCTTTATCAAAGACGCCATCTGTTGGATATGTATTAGAAACTACTTCATATCCTTTGTTTTGAGCTTCTTTGATTCTCGCAGCGATTTCATCTGCTTTTGTAAGTTTGTCTCCACCTTTACCTGTTTCAGAGATTGGCGTGTTACCTTCCACTTGCTTAACATTACCATCTTTGTCTTGGTAGACAAATGTTGTTTTAGCTTTTTGGATTGGTGAGTAAGTTACTACATATTCGTAATCTTCATCTGTTGCAGTTGTTGGCTGTACCGGAACTTTTTCTACACTTGCAATGTATCCTTCTTTTTGAGGTACTGTTACTTCTGGAAGATTTGTATCTCCAATACCTTTCCAGTTAATGTAGATTGGTTTATCATTTGAACCAATTACTGCTTTACCCTCAGCATTTGTCTTAACAGTTCCTTTATAGCTTACAGTCTGAGTCGTTGGATCAAATACTTGTTGTCCTGCAAGACCTGGTGCATCATCGGCATAAACATACTTAATTGTACGATTTACTTCTTCTACTTTTGTTTTCTTAACATAATTGTAATCTACTGGCGTAACATAAGCTGAAGCATTAAGTCCATTCTTTTTCAATTCTTCAGTAGAATATAAATCACGAGCTCTAGTGTTCGTTACACTTAATGTACCTTCAATTCCTGTTGTAGGGATGTCTGCAAGGATGTACTCTTCTTCATCCACTTCTTTTATTAATGGAGGAATATAGTCAGATACATCGTATTTTTTACCTAGGACATTAGTATTATCCTTTGTACCATCTTCATTTAACGGACGATTACCATCATATTTAGTAGTAGCATGCCCTATAATTTTACCAGTCTCAAGATCTTTAAGTCCAATTACTACTGCTCCTGTTGGTGGTTCTCCTAGAGGTGTTCCAGATGCATTGATTTCCCAACCATTTGCAACTGTTGTAGTTACATCTTCTTTTTCACCACTAATAGATGTTCCACCAGAGACCGTTAACGTAGCTGCTGTTTTATCATTCCCTGCTGTTCCACCTGTAATAAGTCCAAATTCATTATAAGTAACATTAGAGAATTCACTTGTTAAAGTTTTATCTTTAATAACTTTCTCTACACCTAAAGATTGAAGAGATAACGAGATATTAGAACCTTCTTGGATGTATCCTTCTGTTACAGTTACTTCTAATTCTGTTGGAGAGATTAGTTTTGGAGTTAATGTAAATCCACCTTCACGACCATCTTGAAGAATCCAAACATTATTTTCATTAGCTTTAACGTTTGCCCAACGGTTAGCAAGACGGTATGTAATACTGTCTCCTTTATTAGGGTTAAGAGTTGAAGCTGTATTTAGACCATTTACAAAGTTAGTACTTCCTTGAAGTTCTTTGAATTCTGTAAATTCAGAATTAGGTAGTTTAATAGTAAATTTAGACCCTACTCCATAACGGATGTCTGAATCTGTATTAATCTCTAGAGTATCACTCTTACTTTTCAGTTCATTAGAAACATATCCTAAACCATTATTTGATCTTAATGAAGCTGATGTTCCTTGTTTTGAGAAACTTGCTTGCTGACCTTTACGTGTATAGGTATGTTCAACAACTGTTCTGCCATCGATCTTAATAGTAGCTTTATAATCTGTATCTTTTGAGATTTGCGGAGCTAAGTATCCACCACCTGATAAGTTTTCAGCACCAAATGAAACAACAGGATAATCTTTCACTTTCGCGTTCCACTCAATGTTGTAAGTATATGTACCCGTTTCATTAGCAACAGCTGGTTGTTCAGCAACACGCTGATCATAAGTCATTCCACGTTGTGTACGTTGCGCCCAATATGGTACAGATTTGTTATTGTTGTTTCCTGTTGATGTTCTATAGTCGATAGATTTAACTTTACCGATTACAGTACCATCTGCTGCAGTAATTTCTTTTCCTGCAGGGAAGGCAGCACCAAACTCAGCTAAGTTTGTAACTTCGATTTTTGTAATTGAACCTGCTTGTAAATCTGTAGTATCAATTGTTGAATCAAATCCCCATGCTTTAGGAGCTGTATTATCAGCATTCATCGTAATATAACCATTTGTTATAGATTTAACTTTTTCTCCATCTTTAACAACATCTTTACCTACGATTTTTTGGTCTTGAGTTGCTGCACCATCTAATACAGCTTCAACTTTACCTGCATGACCCGCACGTTTCATTTCAGCATAAACTGCTTCAATTGCGGCAGAAAGACGGTTCACTTGAGCTACCATCTGGTCTTTAGAAGCATCAGATGAAAGTAAACCTTTAGACGCTACTGCTTCAAGCTTCACTGTAGCAATTGCAGCTGATAATTTTTGTTTAGATGCATCATCTTTCACTTCTTTATCTGAGAAGTTTGAGGCTACTGTGCCCATAACATCAGCTTCTGAAGTCAATTGAGTAAGAACTGTCTTCACTTCATCTTGTGCTTTTTCTGTTGCAGCTTTTTCAGATGTTTCTTTGTTAGTTTTTTCTTTAGCTACTTCTTTTTTATCAGCTTGCTCTTTATCAGATTTTTCTGTTGCAGCTTTATCGGTAACTTCTTTTTCTGCTACAGGTTTAGCTTCAGTTTTAACTTCTTCTTTTACTTCAGGTTTTTCATCTGCTTTTACAGCATCAATCTTTAATTCTGGAAGTTCCTCAACAACTGGTGTTGTTATGGCTGAATCAGGTTTCTGTTTATCAGAATTTGTAACTTCTGGAGTTTTTGTAGAAGCAGTACTTGTCTCATCAGCTTTAACAGCATTTGCTCCTAAAAGAAAAGCAGTCCCCAAAAGAACACTAGCCGCACCAAAACTATACTTACGAATAGAAAAGCGCTGGGCTCTTCTACCATGGTATTTTTCCATTCTTGAATACATGTTTTCTCCTTATTTATATATATGTTGATTTAGAATACGGTTGAAGCCCTTCATATCCCCTGCCTCTCCTGCTAAAGAAAGCCTTCTTTAACGAAACTACAACACAATACTCATTATTCAATTTTATCATATATTTTCAACACCAGTCAACCAAAAAGTTCTATATATTCTCGCTTTTTGTATAATATTTTTGTACCCAAAATACAAAAAGAAGGAATTACCCTTCTTTTTATTATAATAACTTTTTTATTTACGGTTTAATACGGTGCAACATACGTGGGAATGGGATAGCTTCACGGATGTGTTTTGTTCCTGCTGCAAAGGTCACCATACGTTCGATACCGATACCAAATCCACCGTGTGGAACTGTACCGTATTTACGAAGGTCAAGGTAGAATTCATACTCTGTACGGTCCATACCAAGTTCATCCATCTTAGCAACAAGGGCATCGTAGTCTTCCTCACGCATAGATCCACCGATGATTTCTCCATAGCCTTCTGGAGCAAGCAAGTCTGCACAAAGCACGCGCTCTGGATTTCCAGGAACTGGTTTCATGTAGAAGGCCTTGATAGCTGCTGGATAGTTCATGACAAATGTTGGCACACCAAAGTGGTTTGAAATCCACGTTTCGTGTGGTGAACCAAAGTCATCGCCATGCTCAAGATGCTCGTAGTCAGCATCTTCATCATTTTCATGTTCTTGCAAGAGGTCAATGGCTTGATCATAAGTGATGCGTTTGAATGGCTCTGCAATGTAGCGTTTCAAGAGTTCTGTATCACGTTCCAATGTTTCCAAGGCTTGAGGCGCACGATCAAGAACACCTTGTAAAAGAGCTTTTACATAAGCTTCTTGCAAGTCAAGCGACTCATCATGTGTCAAGTATGAGTACTCAGCATCCATCATCCAGAACTCAGTCAAGTGACGGCGTGTTTTTGATTTTTCAGCACGGAATACTGGACCAAAGTCAAAGACACGACCAAGGGCCATAGCACCTGCCTCTAGGTAAAGCTGACCTGATTGGCTCAAGTAAGCTGGCGTTCCGAAGTAGTCTGTTTCAAAGAGTTCAGTTGAATCTTCAGCCGCATTTCCTGATAAAATTGGGCTATCAAACTTCATGAAGCCGTTCTTGTCAAAGAATTCATAAGTTGCATAGATGATAGCGTTACGGATTTGCATAACAGCTACTTGCTTACGAGAACGGAGCCACAAGTGACGGTTATCCATCAAGAAATCTGTTCCGTGTTCTTTTGGTGTGATTGGGTAGTCTTGAGATTCACCGATTACTTCGATGTCTGTAATATCCAACTCATAGCCAAACTTAGAACGTTCGTCTTCTTTGACAATACCTGTCACATAAACAGACGTTTCTTGGCTCAAGCGTTTGATGACATCAAACTTCTCAAGTCCCACTTCTTCACCAAATTTTTCTAAAAAGTTTGGTTTAAAGGCCACACCTTGGAAGAAGGCTGTCCCGTCACGCAATTGCAAGAAGGCGATTTTCCCTTTTCCTGATTTGTTGGCAACCCAAGCGCCAATCGTCACTTCTTGACCAACATAGTCTTTTACATCGATAATCGTTACACGTTTTGTCATTATTTTTCCTTTTCTTTTATTTTTCCATAAATGCTTTCAAGCGGTTAACTGCTTCTTTAAGCGTGTCTAGGTCTGTCGCATAGCTGAGGCGGACATTTTCTGGCGCTCCAAATCCAGCTCCTGTGACCAAGGCTACTTCAGCTTCTTCTAGGATAGCGGTTGTAAATTCTGTCACATCCGTATAGCCTTTCATCTCCATTGCCTTTTTGACATTTGGGAAGAGGTAGAAGGCTCCTTGCGGTTTGACCACTTCAAATCCTGGCACCTCAGCAAGAAGGGGATAGATGGTATTGAGACGTTCCTCAAAAGCCTGACGCATGCTTTCCACCGTATCTTGCTCGCCTGATAGAGCCTCAACTGCTGCATACTGGGCTACTGCTGACGGGTTTGAAGTTGTTTGACCTGCAATCTTGGACATGGCAGCGATAATGTCTGCTTCTCCAACGGCATAGCCAATACGCCAGCCAGTCATAGCATAGGTTTTAGACACACCATTGATAACCACTGTTTGCTTGCGAATCGCTTCTGATAGACTAGAAATAGGTGTGAACTCATGGCCATTATAGACCAAGCGCCCATAGATATCGTCTGCTAGGATGAGAATATCCTTTTCTACAGCCCAGTTCCCGATTGCTAAGAGTTCCTCACGGGTGTAAATCATACCTGTCGGATTAGATGGTGAATTCAGCACCAAAACCTTGGTCTTGTCTGTGCGAGCTGCTTCTAACTGCTCTACAGTCACCTTAAAGTGATTGTCTTCCTTAGCAGGAACAAAGACTGGCACACCCTCTGCCATCTTAACCTGATCTCCATAGCTGACCCAGTAGGGGGTTGGGATGATAACTTCATCACCTGGATTGACCACAGCCATAAAGAAGGTATAGAGAGAATATTTTGCTCCTGCAGCTACTGTCACTTGATTTGGCGCTACAGAATAGCCATAAAAGCGCTCAAAGTAGGTATTGACTGCTGCCTTGAGCTCTGGCAGGCCTGAGGTTACTGTATAAAAAGAAGCACGCCCCTCTTGAATCGATGCAATGGCGGCATCTTGGATATTTTTTGGAGTAGTGAAATCTGGCTCACCCAAGGTTAGAGACAAGATATCTCTTCCCTCAGCCTTCAGTGCTTTGGCACGGGCTCCAGCAGCCAAGGTCACACTTTCTTCCATTTCTAAAACACGGTTGGATAGTTTCATAGGCCCTCCTTATTGACCAATGCTCCTGTTTCAAAATCTACTAGATAAAAATCGGAGCCTGACTTGACTTCCCAGATTGGCTTGTCTTGATAACGGCCAAAGGTAATCTTGTCAATCTCGCCAGCTCCTTTTTCCTTAGAAACCGCTTCTGCTTTTTCTTGTGAAATACCCTGATTTAGCTGATAAACGTAAATCTTATGGTCATCTTTTCCGATCAGGACAGCAAGTGCTTCTTGCTGTTTATTACGACCAAGAACGCTGTAATAAGATTCCAAGCCATTGTATAAATCAACCTGATCAGCCTGCTCTAATCCTGCATACTGCTGAGCTAATTTTTCTCCTTCACTTTTAGCTGTTTGATAAGGTTTCATGCTAAGAGAAACCAGATACAGAAAGGAAGCACTGATAACCACAAACAAAATCGTCATCCCTAGACCATACTGCCACAGTAGATTATTTTTTGCTTTATTTTGTCTTGTTTTCACTCGTCTATTTTACCATCTATTGGGCTTTATTACAAGTGAATGCAAGAATACTCTTCGAAAATCAAATTCAAACCACGTCAGCTTCGCCTTGCCGTACCCAAGTACTGTCTGCGGCTAGCTTCCTAGTTTGCTCTTTGATTTTCATTGAGTATAAGAAACCAATTCTATTTCTTCCTTCAAAGTAAACCGATTTTTCTTGTTTAAAACCGAGAGAGAAAAGCATAGACACAAGCGAAATCACCGTATTAAAAAACCTGAGCTTGCACTCAAGTTTTCAGAAATTCTTTTAATCTATGGAATCATTTTATCATCTATTCTTTTAGCCATTTTTCCTAAAAAGATAGTCAGTAGAAGGCTAATCATGACTAAAAAGGATCCTAGATAAAGAAATGTTACTACAAAGCCTAAATTGTCAATCAACCAGCCTGTCAGTGGGAAGAAGACAATCATACTTAGACTAAACATCATAGAGTAGACACTCAGCATGGTTGCCCTTACTTCACTTGGGAGCCGCTCTTGCAAATCATTATCAAAAATCGGCTGAAAAAGAGCATATAGAGCATTACTAATCAAATAAACCAAAATATAGATTAGAGGTGTTCCAAAGTAGGACAGCAGGTAGGTAACTCCAGTCAGCAGGACGAGGACAGGGAAAAGCTTCAAGGCGGCATATCTCTTTCCAATCTTACTCGCTAGATAGACTGCGACGATATTCAAGAGACTTCCAAGTAGCATAACTGCTGAAATTTGCCAACTACTTAAATCCGGTAACTGATTTTGATAGTAAAAATAAAACATGCACATAAGTGTTCCGACAATCTGAGATAAAATCATCCAGTTGAAAAGCATGGGATTTCGCTCCAACTCATCCCTAACAGTCCAAATAATCTGTTTCATCGTCACACTATCAGCTTTTTCTAGCTTGACACTAGGTTCTTTCAGCATCCAAATCAAGACAAGAACTATGATAGAAGTGGCAATCATGATATAGTAGGTCAGGTGCAATTGACCATGGACAAAAAATCCCGCCAACACTGTCCCCAAAGACCGAGTTCCTTCTGCTACTCCTGACATGAAACTTGAAATGGATAGATAGCGTTCTTTTAGTCCAGCCTCTACAGCCGAGTCATAGACCATTGCTGCGCTTGTTCCTGAATCAAAATTATAAGACAAGGCATTTATCGCCATAGCTAGTGCATAAATCCAAAAATTTCCCTGCCCAGCCAACATGAGAATAGAAGACACAATCCCTGCTATACGACTTAAATAAAGGTTGGTCTTATAGGAATAGCGGTCAGCTAACATACCAGATGGAATTTCACAGAGAAGACTGGTCGTATGAAAAATACTCTCCAGAAATCCAATCTGCCAAAGAGACATTCCGTTTTGACTGAGAAAGAGAATCCAAAAACTGGTAATCCCTAGAAATGCAAAAAACTCAACTCCGGCCATCAGGCCAATATTTTTCCGATAATTTCTTATTAACATCTTTTCTCCTTAACAAGTGTATTATTTCTTTTGTCCGTCACTTGTTAATCTTTGCCTTACATGATCTCCACCCCTTTTAGAAGCATTCTTCAATGCCATTATTGTTCCTTTAATGATTTATGAAATGATACCGGAAAATAGCTGTTCTGCGGTTTCTATTGCTAGTTTTCTTGTTTATTTTAGCACTTATGTCATTATATTACAAGAGAATATTGGAATACTCCTATAAAATCAAAGAAAACTAAAATCCAAAAAATAGTTCTTACTTTTCCAGTGACAACTGACTAGAGTTTCAGCAATTTTATAATTTTCAAATAAACTCTGAGCAAATTTCTTGCAAGTCCTTTTGTTTTGTTGTAATATATTTTATAACAACGAGAAAGTTCTCGGAAATTTAAGAAAAAGGAGACACATCATGTCTAAAAAAGTATTATTTATCGTTGGATCACTACGCCAAGGTTCTTTCAACCACCAAATGGCCCTTGAAGCTGAGAAAGCACTTGCTGGTAAAGCAGAAGTTAGCTACCTTGACTATTCATCCATTCCTCTCTTCAGCCAAGATTTAGAAGTTCCAACTCATCCAGCTGTAGAGGCTGCTCGTGAAGCAGTTCTCGCTGCTGATGCCATCTGGATTTTCTCTCCAGTCTACAACTTCTCTATCCCTGGTACAGTGAAAAACTTGCTTGACTGGTTATCTCGTGCCCTTGACTTGTCTGATACACGTGGCGCTTCTGCCCTTCAAGACAAGTTTGTCACAGTATCATCTGTAGCCAATGCAGGTCACGATCAACTTTTCGCTATCTACAAAGACCTCTTGCCATTTATCCGTACACAAGTCGTTGGTGATTTCACTGCTGCACGTGTTAATGACTCTGCTTGGGCAGACGGAAAATTGGTTCTTGAAGAAACAGTCCTAAATTCACTTGAAAAACAAGCTCAAGACTTGGTCGCAGCAATTCAGTAAAAAATAGAGAATTTTAAGAAGTCTAAATCAATTATAGCCACCTCATAGGGTGGCTTTTTATTTCTCAATCAAGATTTTCAGACAAACATCAGACATCCAAAAAAACCTTGAGCGTTACCACTCAAGGTTTTTAGCAGTCTTTTCCATCATGGAAAATCGTTCTAAGAATATTCTTTCATTCGAGATCTATCACTTATCATCTTCTTTCGAGAAATTAATGACTGCTTGTTGCTGATTAATCTTCTTTTCTTCGACCTACATATAGGCTCAATAGAATACCGCTACCTAGAAGAACAGAGATATAATCAGATTGGCTTCCAGTTTCAGGTAATTTGTCACCATGATTTTCTTTACCTGTAGTTGGTGCTACTGGGTTAGAAGTTAATGGTGTTACCGGTTGAACTGGTACATTTGGATTTGGTTGTGTTGGAACTTCAGGAATGTTTGAACCTGGTTTGTCATTAACTTCAGGCATACCAGGTACTCCGCCATTAAATTCTGGAATTTCATGAACTGGAGGTGTTGGCATTCCTGGAACTTCTGGATTAGGAAGTTCATTGACTTCTGGCATACCTGGTACTCCACCATTGAATTCTGGCAATTCATTAACCTCTGGCATTCCTGGAACACCACCGTTGAATTCTGGCAATTCATGAACTGGTGGTTCTGGCATTGCAAACGTTGGTCCTTCTGGCACATTACGTGTTGGAGGAACTGGTTTGTCATTTGATGGTGTTACTGGTTTGCCTTGGCAACCACATTTACCATCTTTTCCGTCCTTACCATCTTTGCCGTCGCGACCATCACGTCCATCTTTAACAACTGTTTTTGTCACAGTTCCATCAGAATTGATGATTGTGATTGTATGACTACCATCACCATTATCTTCAACAGAAACTTTTGGTGATTTACCATCTTTACCGTCTTTAATCACCATTTCTGTCTTACTTCCATCTGGATTAGTGATTGTAACAACGTGAGTTCCGTCGTTATTATTTTTAACAGTTACAGTTGGTGAAACGCCATCTTTACCGTCTTTACCATCTTTGATAATAGATTTGTATTGACGACCATCAGAATCTATGATTGTTAATGTGTGAGTTCCGTCTCCGTTATCAACGATGTTCGCTTTTGGTGATTTACCATCAAAGATTGTAGTTGTAGTTTCTTTACCATCAGCTCCTGTCACTTTAATAGTGTGTGAACCGTTGTTGTTATCAATCACTTCAAGTTTTGGTTCTTTACCATCACGAACTGTAGTTGTTGTAGTTGTACCGTCTGAGTTCACAACTGTGATAGTGTGAGTTCCATCTCCGTTATCCACAACCTTAGCAGTTGGTGATTTACCGTCACGAACTGTGGTTTCAGAAACAGTACCATTACCGTTTTCTACACGAATTGTGTAAGTACCATCATGGTTATCTCTAACTGTTGCTACTGGTGATTTACCATCTTTAATGATTGTTTCAGTAGTTGTTCCATCACCATTTAGAACTGAGATCTTATGTGTTCCATTCTGTTCGTCAGTTATTGTAACTTTTGGTGATTTACCATCACGAACTGTGGTTTCAGTTGTCACACCTTCTGGATTTGTAATAACGATTGTATGACTTCCGTCTCCATTATCACGAACAGATGCGGTTGGAGTACGTCCGTCAACACCGTCACGACCATTCTTAACAACAAACTCATTCTTCGTTCCGTCTGGGTTAGTGATTGTTACTCTGTGGCTTCCATCTGGGTTTTCTGTTGTAGTTGCTGTTGCAGCTTTACCGTCTTTACCATCTTTGATGATAGCGTTGGTAACATTGCCGTCTCCATCCGTAACTTTAACAGTATGAGTTCCATCGTTGTTATCTGTTACTTCAACTTTTGGAGTCTTACCATCTTTACCATTCTTAACAACAGTTTCTTTAGTTGTTCCGTCTGGATTTGTTACAGTGATTGTGTGGCTTCCATCTGGATTTTCTGTTGTAGTGATATTGGCAGTTTTACCGTCTTTACCATCTTTAACTTTAGTTGTTGATTCAGAACCATCAGGGTTTCTAACAGTAATAGAGTGTGTTCCATCTCCATTGTCCGTTACATTTACAACTGGTGATTTACCGTCTGCTCCATTAGCTCCGTTTTCACCTTTTTCACCTTTGTCGCCTTTTTCACCGGCTACTCCTTGAGGTCCACGGATATTACCAATCTTGTTCCAAGAACCATTTTCTTTCTTGTAAACATCACCTGTATTGGCGTCGATATAAGTATCACCGTCTTTACCATCATTAGCAGTTGGGGCAGTAACTCCACTTAGTAATTCAGCACCGTTACGTCCATTTGTACCAGAAGCTCCATCTGTACCATTACGTCCATTTGTACCATTCAAGATATCACTTGTACCAATTAATTCATCCACACCTGGATCGTATTTACCGTTACCATTATTATCATAGTATGCTGTAATACGAGTACCATTTACTGGTTGTGAATCTGTAGTTTCTGGTTGCGTACCTGTTGAATCTGTAGTTGTTGGTTGTACTGTTTCTGATGACTCAGTTGCACTTCTATCTCCATCTGGTAATGCTCTTCTATTTCTTGCACTTCTTGATGTTCCAGAAGGTTGTGAATTAGAAGTTGATCCAACACCTCTTCTAACTGCTTCCACCAATGCATTTAAGTCAATAAATGGTGTACGTCCATCTTTACCATTCTTACCATCTTTCACTGTAAAGGTTACTGGATCTTTACCTGGTGTTGTGATAGTTACAAGAGTGCTTTGGCCATCTTGTCCACGTTGAGTAGTGATTGTAGGAGTTTGTCCATCCTGACCGGTTGCACCAGTTTCTCCCTTAGCACCATCTTGAACAAAGACTGTAGTTGGTTGTGAACCATCATGGTTATCCACCGTGATTTCTACACCCTTATGCCCTTCTTCATCCTTACGAACAGCTGTTACTGTTGGAGAGACACCGTCCACTCCATCTTTAATAACTGCAAGAGGTTTTTCAGGATTCAATGGTTGACCTGGATGTGCTGGATCTTCTTGGTAAACTTTAGTTTCTTTACCATCTTTGACAGTAAGCAATGATTTACCATCACGTCCGTCCGCACCTTTAGCACCATCTTTAATCATTTCAGAACCTAGAAGTTCATCAGTTCCTGGAGTATACTTACCATCATTGTTTTCATCAGTATAGAATGTCACAATTGTATGAGATGGATTGCCGTTTTGTCCTTCGACACGAAGCAAATCAACTTTTGGAGTTTTACCGTTCAGACCATTTTCTCCGTCCTTAACATTTACTGTAACTGGATCTTTACCTGGAACAGTGAATGTAATGTCGGTACTATGACCATCTTTACCTGGAGTTACAGTTACTTCTGGAGTCTTACCATCTTCTCCACGTTCACCTTTATCACCCTTAGGTCCCTTGATGTTGCCTTCTTTGTCCCAGTTGCCGTTATTCTTAACGAAGACGTCGCCT
>NZ_JVJI01000092.1:0-17507 GCF_001072665.1 Streptococcus pseudopneumoniae
CGGGATTCGAACCCGTGTTACCGCCGTGAAAAGGCGGTGTCTTAACCCCTTGACCAACGGACCAGAGTTGTTATTTTCAACTCTTACTATTATACCGACTTTTTATTTTTTGTCAACTACTTTTTCTAATTTTTTTCATTTTTTTCAAATCGACTTTTTCAACTTATAATAAAAGAGCCAGAATTGAACTGACTCTTTTATTATTTATCAAACTTAGAAGCACGTTCTTCTCCCCACCAATAGGGCATTAGTTCTGCGACTTTAACTGTCTTTCTTGTATCATAGTCCATCATGACTTCTGCATCTTTATTTTCAGCGTTCATCTCTAAGAGGAATTCTCTACAAGCTCCACAGGGCATTCCTGAACTTCCACCATAAGGTGCTTTGTCTCGAAAGGCTAATACTTTCTTAACCTTAGTTTGTCCTGAAAATTGGTACATATTGAAGAGAGCCGCCCGCTCTGCGCAGAGATGGAAAACACCACAGGTTCCCTCCATGCAGAAACCTGTAAATATTTGTCCATCTTCTGCTTCTACTGCGGCAACGACATGGTTAGCATAAACAAAATCAGATACTTCATGTGGATTGTATAGTTTCAGTGCTTCTTCGTACATCTTTTCCCAGATGTCCATTGTTTCATCCTTCTTATTTAGAGATTTCTTTTAGCATGTTTTCGATATGCTGGATTGATTTTTCACGTCCAAGCAAGAAAATTGTATCTGGTAATTCTGGTCCATGCATTTCACCTGAAACTGCGATACGAATAGGCATGAAAAGATTTTTCCCTTTAATACCTGTTTCTTTTTGGACTGCTTTAATTTGTGGGAAGATATTTTCTGTCACAAATTCATCGTCTGTCATCGCTTCAAGTTTTGCTTTGAAGGCTTCAAGAACTGTTGGGACTGTTTCCCCCGCCATGACTTCGCACTCTGCTTCGGTCAATTCTGGGAAATCTGAGAAGAAGAGATCTGTCAATGGAATAATTTCATCAACTGATTTCATTTGTGGTTTATAGAGCTCAACTAATTTTTCAGCCTTGTCAGTCAATCGACCTGCTTCTTCTAGGAATGGTTTTGCCATTTCAAAGATAGTTTCTAGGTCTGCATTCTTGATATAATCATTGCTCATCCAGTCTAGTTTTTTCTGGTCAAAGGCTGCTGGAGACTTGCTGAGGCGGTTTTCATCGAAAAGTTTAATCAATTCTTCACGAGAGAAAATCTCATCTTCTCCACCTGGGTTCCAACCAAGAAGAGCAATAAAGTTAAAGACTGCTTCTGGTAAATAACCTTTTTTACGGTAGTCTTCAATAAACTGGAGGGTGTTAGTGTCACGCTTTGACAGTTTCTTACCAGTCTCAGAGTTGATAATCAAGGTCATGTGACCAAACTCTGGAGCTTCCCAACCAAGTGCTTCATAAACCATGAGCTGTTTTGGTGTATTAGCAATGTGGTCGTCTCCACGAATTACGTGAGAAATTTGCATATCATGGTCATCGATGACAACGGCAAAGTTGTAAGTTGGGTAACCATCTTTCTTTTGGATAACCCAATCACCACCGATATTGCCACCTTCAAATTCGATATCACCTTTGACCATATCATGCCACTTGTAGATACCTGACTCATTGACCGCCAAGCGAACAGTTGGGATGACCCCTGCTGCTTCACGTTCTGCGATATAAGCTGCTTTTTCCTCTTCACTCATACCAAGGTATTCGTTGATGTAGCGTGGTGTTTCGCCAGCTGCTTCTTGGCGTTCGCGTTCAGCTGCCAACTCTTCTTCTGTAACGTAAGATTTGTAGGCTTTTCCTTCAGCTAACAGTTTGTCAATGTATTTTTGATACAAGTCCAAACGCTCAGACTGGCGATAGTTTTCATGTGTTTCTGGACTTTCATCCCAATCCATGCCTAACCAGCGAAGATTTTCAAGCTGTGAACGTTCTCCATCCTCGACATGACGTTTACGGTCAGTATCTTCGATACGAATGATAAATGTTCCACCATAATGGCGTGCATACAAGTAGTTAAACAATGCTGTACGGGCATTCCCGATGTGTAGTAGTCCTGTTGGACTTGGTGCGTAACGTACGCGGATATCTTTTGACATAGTTTCTCCTATAAAGTCTCTAGGCGTCTGCCTTTTTGCTCTCTATATTATATCACAAGTCTTGGCTGAGTCCAATTTCTATGAATAAAGAGAGTAAAAAGAGTGGGCAAACCACTCTTTTCTTCTATTATAGACGTGCGTTAAGTTCTTTGCTCAATTCTTCAAATCCTGGTTTTCCAAGAAGGGCAAACATGTTACGTTTGTAAGCTTCAACACCTGGTTGGTCAAATGGGTTGATAGCATTCAAGTAACCTGAAAGAGCGATAGCCAATTCGAAGAAGTAGATTGTGTAACCAAGAGTGAAAGCG
This sequence comes from Streptococcus pseudopneumoniae, assembly GCF_001072665.1. Classification (GTDB taxonomy): domain Bacteria; phylum Bacillota; class Bacilli; order Lactobacillales; family Streptococcaceae; genus Streptococcus; species Streptococcus pseudopneumoniae_S. Next base: position 2,415 of record NZ_JVJI01000092.1, read on the forward strand.
TCTTGCTCTGGAAGAGTCACGTACATGTTTGGTACATCACCATCTGTGTGGGCAAGAAGAACACCGTCAGTCGCTTTTTTGTTTACAAAGTCAACGTCTTTTCCTTGAAGGTAACCAAGGCCGTCAAGGTCTTCTTCCAAGCTAGGGATAACCACGTTTTTACGAGGTTTGTCAACACGGACAACTGTTTCAAACATGATACGAGTTCCTTCTTGGATAAATTGACCAAGTGAGTGCAAGTCAGTTGAGAAGTTGGCTGAAGTTGGGTAGATACCTTTTTGGTCTTTTCCTTCTGATTCACCAGCCAATTGTTTCCACCATTCTGAGAAGTATTGAAGTGATGGCTCGTAGTTTACCAAGATCTCAGTTGCATAGCCTTTACGGTAAAGGATGTTACGAACTGCTGCGTATTGGTAAGCTTCGTTTTCAGAGATTTTGTCTGAAGTGTAGTCTTTGCGAGCTGCATTCGCACCTTCCATAAGGGCTTTGATGTCAGCTCCTGATGCTGCGATTGGAAGCAAACCAACGGCTGTCAATACTGAGAAGCGTCCACCGATATCATCTGGAACAACAAATGTTTCCCAACCGTTAGCGTCTGCTTCAACCTTAACAGCACCTTTTTGGCGGTCAGTTGTTGCATAGATACGTTTGTTAGCTTCTTCTTGACCGTATTTCTTAACCAAGAGTTCTTTGAAGACACGGAAAGCGATCGCTGGTTCAGTTGTTGTACCTGATTTAGAAATCACGTTTACTGAGAAGTCTTTGTCAGCTACGTACTCTACCAAGTCAGCAAGGTAAGTAGATGAGATTGAGTTTCCTGCGTAAAGGATCTGTGGAGCTTTACGTTCTTCTTTTGTTTGCAAGTTTGCAAAGTGGTGATTCAAGAAATCGATTGCTGCTTTGGCACCAAGGTAAGATCCACCGATACCGATTACAACCAAAACATCGCTGTCTGACTTGATTTGCTCAGCAGCTTTCAAGATGCGGTCAAATTCTTCGCGGTCGTAGTTTTCAGGAAGGTCCAACCATCCCAAGAAGTCGCTACCAGCACCAGTTCCTTTACGGATCAATTCATCTGCTGCTGTTACTTGTGCTTGCATGTATTCCACTTCATGTGGTGCAACAAATTTGTCTAAAACTTTTGAATAATCAAATTTAATATGTGACATGTTATTCCTCCAATATTTCTTCTTTTCTATCATAACGCTTACCTTCGTTTTTTTCAAGTTTTTTTGTCGAATTTCTCCAATTTTTATCAGAATTCAAACGTTTGCGTAAAAATGCCACATTCCAAAAATTTTGAAAAAATAAAAGAAAGAACGACCAGATGTCCCAGTCGTCACAGTTCATTCAATAAATACTCAAATAGTTCTAAATTGCCATCTTCTTCATTAACCAGAAACTCTGGATGCCACTGCAAACCGATAATGCGGTGCTCATCGATAGACTCAATCGCTTCGATGGTCTGGTCTCTTGGATCAATAGCAGTTACACGGAAATTAGGTGCCAAATCTTTAATGCTTTGACGATGGACGGAGTTGACTTGACTTTCTTTTCCAAATAGCTTAGCCACCACGCTTCCTTCTACTGTCTCAATAGAATGAGATGTTCCGAAAGGCAGACCTTGCCAGTGACCTTCGATTTCTTGATTGAGGGTCCCACCAAAGGCAACATTGACAAGTTGAACACCACGACAGATTGCCATAATTGGTTTATTCTGACGAAGCGCTTCTTTCAAGAGTGCTAGTTCAAACTCATCACGTACTAGATTGTAATCATCACTCTCGATGGTCTTTTTCTCTCCATAAAACTGAGGATGAACATTTTGGCCTCCTGTCAAGATGAGTTTGTCAATCATTTCCACATAATCGCGTACAACTGACTCATCACCAACAGGAATGACTAAAGGGAGACCACCGACTTGACGAATGCTCTCTGCGAATCTACAAGATACAGATGAATGAATGTTTTTTCCTTCCGCGTCTACGGGACATAGATTTGCAGCAACTCCTACAACCGTTCTAGCCATGATGCCTCTCCTTTCGAATGTTAACGATAGTTCTATCATATCACTCAAAACGCCTTTCGTCTAATATGTTTTTTTAAAGTCCGTGATAAATATTTTTTATGGACAAGAAAAAGCTGTCCACATAGGACAACTTCTTTCTTATTCGAAAACAAATTGATTGTGATAGAGTTCTGAATAGAAGCCACCTAGCTTCAAGAGTTCATGGTGGTTACCACGTTCAATGACTTCTCCATCTTTAAGGACAATAATCTGGTCTGCATTGAGGATGGTCTTCAAACGATGGGCAATGACAAAACTGGTTCTGCCTGCTACAACCGCCTCCATGGCATGCTGAATCTTACTTTCTGTCACCGTATCTACGTTTGAAGTTGCTTCATCTAGAATGAGAACTTCTGGATCTGTCATCAGGGTTCGAGCGATAGAAATCAATTGCTTTTGCCCAGTTGAGAAGATGCTCTGGTCATCATCTATAAGAGTATCGTATTTATCAGGCAAACTTTCGATATAGTCGTGAATGTGGGTTGCCTTGGCTGCTACCTCAACCATTTCTTGACTAGCATCGGGCACACCAAAACGGATATTGTCTCGAATCGTTCCGCTAAACAAGACCGAATCTTGCAAGACAATTCCCACCTTACTTCTGAGACTATCCAAGTCATAGTCACGAATGTCTTTTCCGTCAAAATAAATACCACCAGCATCAACATCATAAAAGCGATTGATGAGGTTCATAATAGTCGTTTTCCCTGACCCTGTCGGACCAACAACTGCTGTCATCTGGCCTTTAGGGGCAGAAATGCTGACATCTTTCAAAATAGGTTTATCAGGTAGGTATGAAAAATCAATATGACTAATTTCAACACCTTCTTGCAACTTAGTAAAGATCGGCGCCTTCTCAGGTCGAATTTCTTCCTCTGAGTCAAACATTTCCTGAATCCGTTCAGCACCTGTAAAGGCCAACTGAAGACTTCCCCAACTAGCTGCAACTTGGATAATCGGCTGGTAGTACTGCTGTGAAAATTGGGCAAACATAACAATCAAACCTAGGGCGGTACTTGTTTCAATAGACTTATCATTCAAAAGTACAGCTGAACCAGCAAAGATGACGACGGCTGTGTTAACCAAACTCATACCATTCATGACAGGGAAAAGAATTCCTGAGAACATTCTTCCTTTAAAGGTTGCCTTGCGCACGCGCCCATTTTGTTCAAGAAATCCTGCCATCATATCCTCTTGAATTCCTTGCACAATAACAGCTTTTTGGCCTGAGATACTCTCATCCATATAGGCGTTGAGCTTCCCTACCTCTTTCTGCTGGAGGTTGGTGTATTTGCGTGCCATTTTTACGATAAAAATCAGCATGAGGAAGGCAACTGGTGTGCTGGCGATAGTGATGAGGGCCAGCGTCACATTTCTCGAAAACATGACAAGAATCAGACCAATGTATAGAACGATGTTGCTCATGACCTGAATCAAGCTTTCGTTAAAGGCTTGGAGGATATTATCCAAATCACTGGTAAAACGAGACAAGATATCGCCATCTTGTCGGCGGTCAAAGAAAGAAACCGTCAAGCGAGCAAGCTTCCCAAAGAGGCCTTTGCGCATCTCGTTGGTCGACTCTGCAATCACGCGCGTCATGAGGCACATGTATATCACACTAGAGATAAACAGAACTAAAACCAGCAGACCAAGATTGACCATGATTCCTGATAGGCTTTGCCAAACATGTTCTGGATTGCCATTTTGATAAGCTTGAACTAAATTGGCTAGCTCTGTTACCGCTTGTCCAGAAAAGACTGGAAAGAGGGCTTGGGCAAGAGTCGCTAAAACAATCATCAGGATAACAACTACAAATGATAGCTTATAGACTTTAAAATAATTCCAAAAAAATTGAACTGTCTTCATTTTACTCCTCCTTTCCTTTCTGTGTTTCGTAGATTTCACGGTAAACGGCATTGTTGGCAACTAAGTCTGCATGCGTGCCTTGACCAATCAATCGTCCTTGATCTAGAACCAAGATTTTATCTGCATGAACAACCGAGCTAATCTTTTGCGCGATGATAATGGTTGTTGTTCCCTTTAATTCCTTATTCAAGGCTTCTTGCACCAGGCGCTCTGACTTGGCATCCAAAGCTGAGGTCGAATCATCAAAAATCAGAATACGTGGATTGCTGACAATCCCACGCGCAATCGACATCCTTTGTTTTTGCCCACCAGAGAAATTGGTTCCCCGTTCCTCAACTGGACTTTCAAAGGTTTTCTCCATACGATGAATGAATTCACTAGCCTGGGCAATATTGGCTGCGCGTTCCATTTCAAATAGAGTAGCATCTCCCTTACCCTGTCTCAAGTTGTCTGCAATCGTTCCACTAAAGAGAATGGCACGTTGGAGAACGATAGAGACAGCTTTACGCAGGGTTCCTTCACTCACTTCTCGAATATCCTTTCCTCCGATTTTGATAGCCCCTTCCTGTGGGTCAAAGAGACGTGGAATCAATTGAGCCAAAGTTGATTTTCCTGCACCAGTCGCTCCAACTACACCAACCATTTGACCAGGCTCGATAGTAAAGCTCACATCTTTCAGCATCGGTTCCTTGTCCATTGGATAGGTAAAGGTTACATTTTCAAAGCTAAGACTTCCAATCAACTCTTCATCTGGGACATCCTTGAAGGTCATGGCTGGCTCTGCGTCAAGAATTTCTCGAATACGACGCATGGAAATCATGGCACGACTGACAGAATTCCCTAAAAATCCAACCATAACAATGGTAAAGATAATCTGGCTTAGGTAATTGACAAAAGAAGCAATGGAGCCAACAACTGACGGATCCGACTGAACCATCCCAGCAACTAGCCAAATAGAGAGGAAAACCGCCCCGTAGCCGACTAACATCATAAAGGGTTCCACTATTGAAAAGGCATAACCGATGTAAAGATTTTGACCGAGAAGCTCGTCTGAAACCTCCGTAAACTTAGCAAACTGTTCTTTTTCTTGGACAAAGGACTTGACCACACGAACACCGCGCAGATTTTCCTTGGCAATGGCATTGATGCGCTCAAGAAGGGTTTGAAACTTGGCAAAACGAGGCCCCATCATACCCATCATGACAGCAGTCAAACCAAAAATCAAGACTACCATGAGAACAATCACCCACCACAGAGAAGGTAAGGTTTGAACCGCCAAGATAAACGAACCGATGAACAAGAGGGGAAGTCTGAAAAGAATTTGGAATGTCATCATGACGACGTTCTGAATCTGGTTGATGTCGTTTGTCATACGAACGACTAGATTTCCCGCATTAAACTGTTCAATATTGGCATAAGAAAAGGTTTGTATTTTACGGAAGGCGTCCTCCCGAAGGTCAGATGAAACTCCTTGGGCAATATAGGCTGCGAGGACAACATTGAGCCCACCAGCAACTAGACCGACCAAGGCCACACCAATCAACCAAATCCCGATACTATAAATAGCTTCATATTTCCCAGCAAGTAGGGCGTCTAACACTTCCTGCAGATAACGCGGTTGCAGAAGTGAACTGGCAACCATCAAGCCTGTCATCAGGAGCGAAGCCAAGGCCTGCCACTTGTAGGTTTTTATTTTCTGAATCAGCATACTTTCTCCTTGAAAGATAGACAAAGGGGAGCGACAGTCCGTCAGCTCCTTCTCATTCTGTTTGTGTGATGTTATTCTAGCAAAAAAGTGAGAACTTGTCAAAGAAGTCTCCTTGATACAAATTAGTGCGCTTTCATCTACAGTAATGCATGATAAAGGTTTTTATGGTAAAATAGTAAAAAGAAGGTTATAAAGGAGGGGAATATGGAAAAACAAACCATCGCCGTCTTGGGGCCTGGTTCTTGGGGAACTGCCCTTTCACAAGTCTTAAATGACAATGGACACGAGGTACGTATTTGGGGAAATCTTCCCGAACAAATCAATGAAATTAATACCAATCATACTAACAAACACTACTTTAAAGATGTCGTTCTAGATGAAAATATCATTGCCTACACCGACTTATCAGAGGCACTGAAAGATGTAGATGCGCTTTTGTTTGTTGTCCCAACAAAAGTGACACGACTTGTTGCCCAACAAGTTGCAAAAGCCTTGAACCATAAGGCTATCATCATGCACGCATCAAAGGGATTAGAACCTGATAGCCATAAACGATTATCAACTATTCTTGAAGAAGAAATTCCTGAACATCTCCGCAGTGATATTGTCGTTGTTTCAGGCCCTAGTCATGCAGAAGAAACCATTGTGCGTGACCTAACTTTAATCACTGCTGCTTCTAAAGATTTACAAACAGCTCAATACGTTCAAGAACTCTTTAGCAATCACTACTTCCGACTTTATACCAATACGGATGTTATCGGGGTCGAAACCGCTGGTGCTCTTAAAAACATTATCGCTGTCGGTGCTGGAGCCTTACATGGTTTGGGATTTGGTGACAATGCCAAGGCAGCCATCATCGCTCGAGGATTGGCAGAAATTACCCGCCTAGGAGTAGCACTCGGCGCTAGTCCATTAACATACAGTGGTTTATCAGGGGTTGGAGATTTGATTGTAACTGGAACATCCATTCACTCTCGGAACTGGCGAGCCGGAGATGCTCTTGGTCGTGGAGAATCTCTAGCTGATATCGAAGCCAATATGGGCATGGTGATTGAAGGAATTTCAACGACTCGAGTAGCTTATGAACTAGCGCAAGAACTTGGAGTCTATATGCCAATTACACAGGCCATTTACCAAGTTATTTACCACGGAACCAATATTAAAGATGCCATTTATGACATCATGAACAATGAATTTAAAGCAGAAAATGAGTGGTCTTAACCCTCTAGAGAAAGGATTCTTATGACATCAAAAGTTAGAAAGGCAGTCATCCCTGCCGCTGGACTCGGGACTCGATTTTTACCAGCAACCAAAGCACTTGCTAAAGAAATGTTGCCAATTGTGGACAAACCAACTATCCAATTCATCGTAGAAGAAGCTCTTAAATCAGGTATTGAAGATATTCTGGTTGTCACTGGTAAATCAAAACGTTCTATTGAAGACCACTTTGACTCAAACTTTGAGCTTGAGTACAACCTCAAAGAAAAAGGCAAACATGACTTGCTAAAATTGGTAGACGAAACAACTGGCATTCGCCTTCACTTTATCCGTCAAAGCCATCCTCGTGGTCTTGGCGATGCTGTCTTACAAGCAAAAGCTTTTGTGGCGAATGAACCCTTCGTTGTCATGCTTGGTGACGACCTAATGGATATCACAGATGACAACGCTGTCCCTTTGACAAAACAATTGATGAATGATTACGAGTCGACTCACGCATCAACAATTGCTGTTATGCCTGTCCCTCATGAAGAAGTTTCAGCATATGGAGTTATCGCTCCTCAGGGTGAAGGGATTAATGGTCTCTACAGTGTCGAAACTTTCGTTGAAAAACCAGCTCCAGAAGATGCTCCAAGTGATTTAGCAATTATCGGGCGCTATCTGCTCACACCAGAAATTTTTGAGATCCTCGAAAATCAAGCTCCTGGCGCTGGAAATGAAATCCAGCTTACCGACGCTATTGATACGCTTAATAAAACACAACGTGTTTTCGCCCGTGAATTTACAGGAGCTCGTTACGACGTTGGGGATAAGTTTGGCTTTATGAAAACATCTATTGACTATGCCCTCAAACACCCACAAGTCAAAGATGACTTGAAAGATTACCTCATCCAATTGGGAAAAGAATTAGCTGAGGGGGAATAGAAGAATATTCCATGTAAAAATAAGAACTAGGATAGTTAATTATCCCAGTTCTTTTTATTTTATATTGCTATTCTTTAGAACATCCATAATCTAAAAAGAAATCTGTATTTCTTACTTACTCTACTTATATTTTATGAAAGTACAACGATATTATTTGTTTTTTAACAAAAATGCGGCCACAATAAGTTTGTATAATAAAATAAAAAGCACCGAATCGGTGCGCACTTTTTCAAGTTGTGTACGGACAAAGCCTTATTTTAACTTGCTGTGTTGTTTCGAATAGTTCCAACACTTTCATTGTATACTTTTCTATTAAAAATTGCAAGAATAAATTGTTATAAAATAGAATAACACTTCATTTTATAAGATTAAAAACTTACACATTGAAAACGTTTTACAATTTCTTGATTTTAATAGTCAAAAGATATATAATTTAGCTAAAGTTAATATATTAGCGTTTACTAATAAGAACTTAAAGAGTATAACCCAAAGGAGAAACCTAAATGAGCAACAAACCTTACTCTATCGGACTTGATATCGGAACAAACAGCGTCGGATGGGCCGTCATTACGGATGACTATAAGGTGCCATCAAAAAAGATGAAAGTTCTAGGCAATACTGATAAACACTTTATCAAGAAAAATCTAATTGGAGCTTTATTATTTGATGAAGGAACTACTGCTGAAGATAGACGTCTAAAACGAACCGCGCGCCGTCGCTATACACGTCGAAAAAATCGTCTTCGCTATCTTCAAGAAATCTTTTCTCCGGAAATAAGCAAGGTGGATAGTAGTTTCTTTCATCGATTAGATGACTCCTTTTTAGTTCCTGAGGATAAAAGAGGAAGTAAATATCCTATTTTTGCTACCTTAGCAGAAGAAAAAGAATATCATAAGAATTTCCCAACTATCTATCATTTGAGGAAACAGCTGGCGAACTCAAAAGAAAAAGCTGACTTGCGCTTAATCTATCTAGCATTAGCTCATATGATTAAATACCGCGGACATTTTTTATATGAAGAATCTTTCGATATTAAAAACAATGATATCCAAAAAATCTTTAACGAGTTTATAAGCATTTACGACAACACCTTTGAAGGAAGTTCACTTAGTGGGCAAAACGCACAAGTAGAAGCAATTTTTACCGATAAAATTAGTAAATCTGCAAAGAGAGAACGCGTTCTAAAACTCTTTCCTGATGAAAAGTCCACTGGTTTGTTTTCGGAATTTCTCAAGTTGATTGTAGGAAATCAAGCTGATTTCAAAAAACATTTTGACTTAGAAGAAAAAGCTCCACTACAATTCTCTAAAGATACCTATGATGAGGATTTGGAAAACTTGCTCGGACAAATTGGAGATGACTTTGCAGACCTTTTCGTGGCCGCTAAAAAACTCTATGATGCGATTCTTCTGTCAGGCATTTTGACTGTCACAGATCCTTCAACCAAGGCTCCACTGTCAGCATCTATGATTGAGCGCTATGAAAATCACCAAAAAGACTTGGCAGTTTTAAAACAATTCATCAAAACCAATCTTCCAGAAAAATATGTTGAAGTTTTTTCTGACCAATCAAAAGATGGGTATGCTGGATATATCGATGGTAAGACCACACAAGAAGCATTTTACAAATATATCAAAAATCTTCTCTCTAAATTCGACGGAGCAGATTATTTCCTTGATAAAATCGAACGTGAAGTTTTCTTGAGAAAACAACGCACCTTTGATAATGGTTCTATTCCTCATCAAATTCATCTTCAAGAAATGAATACCATTCTCCGTCGACAAGGAGAACATTATCCATTCCTGAAGGAAAATAAAGAAAAGATAGAAAAAATCTTGACTTTCCGTATTCCTTACTACGTTGGTCCATTGGCTCGTGGCAATCGTGATTTTGCTTGGCTTACTCGAAATTCCGACCAAGCAATAAGACCTTGGAATTTTGAAGAAATTGTTGATAAAGCAAGCTCTGCGGAAGACTTCATCAATAAGATGACTAACTATGACTTGTATCTGCCAGAAGAAAAAGTTTTGCCTAAACACAGTCTCTTGTATGAAACATTTGCTGTCTATAATGAATTAACAAAAGTAAAGTTTATTGCAGAAGGAATGAGAGACTATCAATTCCTTGACAGTGGACAGAAAAAGAAAATTATCAATCAATTATTCAAAAAGAAAAGAAAAGTAACTGAAGATAATATCATCGATTGTTTACAAAAGATTGATAACTACGATGGAATCGAACTAAAAGGAATTGAAAAACAATTTAACGCTAGTCTATCCACTTATCATGACATACTAAAAATTATCAGAGATAAAGAATTTATGGATGATCCTAAAAATGGAGATATTCTTGAAAATGTTATCCATACTCTCACAATTTTTGAAGATCGAGAAATGATTAAGCAACGACTTGCTCAATATAATTCTATATTTGATGAGAAAGTGATTAAGGCACTGTCTCGTAAACATTACACTGGTTGGGGTAAACTCTCTGCCAAATTGATTAACGGTATCAGGGATAAACAAACGGGGAAAACTATTCTTGACTACTTGATGGATGATGGCAAGAGCAATCGTAACTTTATGCAGTTAATAAAAGATGATGAACTTTCTTTCACTGAAATTATCCAAAAAGCACAAGTTGTGGGTGACACAGATAATTTACGACAAGTTGTTCAAAATCTTCCTGGAAGTCCTGCCATCAAAAAGGGAATTTTACAAAGTATTAAGATTGTTGATGAACTTGTCAAGGTTATGGGCCATGCTCCCGAGTCTATTGTGATTGAAATGGCACGAGAAAATCAGACTACTGCCAGAGGGAAAAAGAATTCCCAACAGAGATATAAGCGCATTGAAGATTCATTAAAAAATTTAGCTTCTGGACTTGATTCAAACATACTAAAAGAAAATCCAACAGATAATGTTCAACTTCAAAATGACCGTCTCTTCCTTTACTATCTCCAAAATGGGAAGGATATGTATACTGGAGAAGCTCTTAATATCAACCAACTGAGCAGCTATGACATTGACCACATCATCCCACAGGCCTTTATCAAGGATGATTCTCTTGATAACCGTGTCTTGACGAGTTCAAAGGATAATCGTGGGAAATCCGATAATGTTCCTAGTCTTGAAGTAGTTGAAAAGATGAAAGCTTTTTGGCAACAATTATTGGATTCTAAATTGATTTCAGAACGTAAATATAATAATCTAACCAAAGCAGAGCGAGAGCGAGGCGGGCTAAATGAGCTTGATAAAGTTGGCTTTATCAAACGCCAACTAGTTGAAACACGCCAAATCACAAAACATGTTGCTCAGATCTTGGATGCTCGGTTCAATAAAGAAGTGACTGAGAAGAATAAGAAGAACCGTAATGTCAAAATTATCACTTTGAAATCCAACATGGTTTCCAACTTCCGTAAAGAATTTGGGTTATACAAGGTACGGGAAATCAATGACTACCACCACGCGCATGATGCCTATTTAAATGCAGTGGTTGCTAAGGCCATCCTTAAGAAATATCCTAAACTAGAGCCTGAATTCGTTTATGGCGACTATCAAAAGTACGATCTTAAGCGCTACATCTCAAAATCCAAAGATCCTAAAGAAGTCGAAAAAGCAACTGAAAAGTATTTCTTCTACTCAAACTTGTTGAACTTCTTCAAAGAAGAGGTGCATTACGCAGACGGAACCATCGTAAAAAGAGAAAATATCGAATACTCTAAAGACACTGGAGAAATCGCTTGGAATAAGGAAAAAGATTTCGCAACAATCAAAAAAGTGCTTTCCTTTCCTCAGGTGAATATTGTGAAGAAAACAGAAGAACAAACCGTTGGACAAAATGGCGGTCTGTTTGATAATAATATTGTGTCCAAGGAAAAAGTAGTTGACGCAAGTAAACTAATCCCGATCAAATCTGGTCTATCACCTGAAAAATATGGTGGCTATGCAAGACCTACAATCGCTTATTCAGTTCTGGTAACATACAAGCAAAATAATAAAATTAAAAACACAATGGTCGGCATTCCAGTGCTTACTAAATTAGAATTTGAAAGAGACCCTAATTTATATTTAAGAAATCTAGGAATCAACAATGTTTCACATGTAATAAAATTAGTTAAGCATACTGTATTGGAATTTAAACATAAATACGGAACCTATAGGAGATTTATAGTTAGCAATCAAGAATTGAAACGTGCAAATCAGATTTTTGTCACTACTAAACAAATGAAACTGATTTCTCAATATACCACTTTGGATAAAAATGAGCACGATAGCTTGTTAAAAAACAATCAACAACTTATACAATCAATTTGGAATCAATTTCTAGAATTTATGTTAGCAACAGACTTGGTTAATAAAAAACAGTATGATGAGCTTATTTTAACCAATAACCAAACTATTGAAGAATGTAGAAATATTATGAATAGGGTCATCACCACTTTATCTTTTACTAATATTAATGCTGGACAGAAAAAAATAATATTCGATGATACGTTATCATTACCTATAAAAAGATGGCAATTCGCTGACAGCGATAAAATGGTTAAAAAAATAATAGAATCCACCCTCATCCACCAATCCATCACTGGTCTTTACGAGACTCGGATTGACTTAAGCAAACTGGGAGAAGACTAATGGGATGGAGAACCGTTGTTGTCAATACGCACTCTAAGCTCTCCTACAAGAACAATCACTTGATTTTTAAAGATGCCTCTCGGACAGAGTTGATTCACCTGTCCGAGGTGGACATCCTACTTTTAGAGACGACGGATATCGTTCTCTCCACTATGCTGATTAAACGTTTGGTGGATGAAAATATTCTAGTCATCTTTTGTGATGACAAACGCTTGCCAACGGCATACTTAATGCCCTACTACGGTCGGCACGATTCCAGTTTGCAACTCTCTCGGCAAATTGCTTGGAATGAAGATGTAAAGGCGGAAATCTGGACAACCATCATTGCACAAAAAATTCTCAATCAGGCTTTTTATCTAGGGAGTTGTGGTTTTCTGGAAAAGAGCCAGTCAGTCATCGATCTCTATCATGGGTTGGATTTATTTGATCCTAGCAATCGTGAGGGTCATGCTGCTCGGATTTATTTTAACACCTTGTTTGGAAATGATTTTAGCCGTGAACAAGATAATGATGTCAATGCTGCCTTAGACTATGGTTACACCTTGATTTTGAGTATGTTTGCGCGTGAGATTGTCTTGTCTGGCTGCATGACTCAGTTTGGCTTGAAACATGCCAACCAGTTCAATCAATTCAACCTAGCTAGCGATATTATGGAACCTTTTCGTCCGATTATTGACAGAATCGTCTATGAAAATCGAAGCAGTTCTTTTGTCAAAATCAAGCGAGAACTTTTTACCATTTTCTCAGACACCTTCCACTACAATGGCAAAGATATGTACCTGTCCAATATCGTCAGTGACTATACTAAGAAAGTCATCCAAGCTCTCAATCAACCCGAGAAAGGAGTTCCTGAGTTTAGGATATGAGTTATCGATATATGCGTATGATTTTAATGTTTGATATGCCCTTTGATACCGCAGAGGAACGCAAGGCCTATCGGAAATTTCGGAAGTTCCTCATAGATGAGGGATTTATCATGCACCAATTCTCCATCTATAGCAAACTTTTGCTCAACAACTCTGCTAATAACGCCATGATTGAGCGACTCAAAACTCACAACCCTAAAAAAGGAAACATTACTCTCTTAACCGTTACAGAAAAGCAATTTTCTCGCATGATCTACTTAAATGGCGAGCGAAATACCAGTGTAGCAAACTCCGATGCACGTTTAGTCTTTCTAGGAGAGGAGCCTAGAGATGAAGATTAATTTCCCATTATTAGATGAACCATTGGCTATTGAAAATGCAACCTTTTTAGTGTTGGAAGACCAGTTTACCTTTTCGACTATCGTCAAGCAGTTCTACCAGTACACTGATGATGGGGACTTGAAATTATTTGATAGAAATCTAAAATCTCTGAAAGAGTCTGAGTTACTGGTAATAACGGATGTCTTAGGATACAATCTCAACTCCTCTTCTATGCTCAAGCTGATACATGCAGATCTTGAAAATCAGCTTAATGACAAGCCAGAAGTCAAATCCATGATTGAAAAACTGGTAGCTACGATTACAGAATTGTTAGCATTTGAGTGCTTAGAAAATGAACTAGACCTAGAGTACGATGAAATCACCATTCTAGAGTTGATCGATGCTCTAGGGGTCAAAGTTGAAACTCTGAGTGATACACCTTTCGAAAAGATGCTAGAAATTGTCCAGGTTTTTAAATATCTTTCCAAAAAGAAACTCCTTGTCTTCATCAATGCGTCCGCCTATCTATCAAAGGATGAGTTAGTAAATCTGATAGAGTATATCCAACTCAATCAACTAAGGGTCTTATTTGTCGAACCTCGAAAAGTCTATGATTTTCCTCAATATGTGCTGGATCAAGACTATTTCTTGAACCCTGAAAATATGGTATAATAAGGGTAACAATTGGAGCCTGACGAGCTGAAGTCTGGCTGAGACGAATGGCGCGATTACGAAATTTCGTGAGAAAAATTTTTCTACGAGGTTTTAGAGCTGTGTTGTTTCGAATGGTTCCAAAACGGGGTAGATGTCTGGACGGCTGTTCAAGCCGTTTTAGAGCTGTGTTGTTTCGAATGGTTCCAAAACATGAAGAAATGGAAAGAATACGTGAAGAATGTTTTAGAGCTGTGTTGTTTCGAATGGTTCCAAAACATGTGGCTTCTATTCCATTCGCTACCGCCTGTTTTAGAGCTGTGTTGTTTCGAATGGTTCCAAAACAATAGTATAGGTTAGTAGTGACATAATCACGTTTTAGAGCTGTGTTGTTTCGAATGGTTCCAAAACTAAGCAATTATCTGATTATATCCAAGTATTGTTTTAGAGCTGTGTTGTTTCGAATGGTTCCAAAACCCAGTTTATCTTTGTTAATGATAGACTTAGGTTTTAGAGCTGTGTTGTTTCGAATGGTTCCAAAACACCTTGTCCAGGACGTCCCACAATGACTATGTTTTAGAGCTGTGTTGTTTCGAATGGTTCCAAAACACATCAAGAGCGAACATACTCACAAAGAGAGTTTTAGAGCTGTGTTGTTTCGAATGGTTCCAAAACAAGTCATACAACGAACGGTCGAATATCCCTGTTTTAGAGCTGTGTTGTTTCGAATGGTTCCAAAACAACTATTGCGACTTTTCTAAAATCCAGATAGTTTTAGAGCTGTGTTGTTTCGAATGGTTCCAAAACAACTATTGCGACTTTTCTAAAATCAAG
>NZ_JVJI01000093.1:0-248 GCF_001072665.1 Streptococcus pseudopneumoniae
GAACAGCCTGAAATCAATTACGATAAGGCTATGGCTAGCCTGACTGAAGCTATCGAGAAAAAAGTGGCTGAACTTGGTACTAACAACGATGCTAAGAAAAAATTAGTTGAAATTACTGATAAAGCAATCGCAGCTATCCAAGAAGCCAAGACTCAAGAAGACGTCAACAAAGCCCTCAATAACGCTCTTGAACAAATCAAGCAATTGCAACCTAGCCAACCAGAACAACCGGTTGAACCAAAACAACC
>NZ_JVJI01000094.1:0-253 GCF_001072665.1 Streptococcus pseudopneumoniae
TTGAAGAACACGGGTTTCACCTAGATACAACTTATCAGACTTACGTTCCTGAACCTTGAAATCGATTGTTTCTTCTTCTAAGATAAGCTCTGGGCGATTCAGAACAAGATTTTTCACTTCGTCTTCTGGAAGAGAGGTGCCTGGTTTCGTTCCAACTTCCACGATACGATCTTCTGCAGCGACTTTATCGTAAGTTTCTTTAAGTTGGCGTTTTCCGTTTTCCACTTCGATCAAGCGAACACGGACTCCTTGT
>NZ_JVJI01000095.1:0-244 GCF_001072665.1 Streptococcus pseudopneumoniae
CAAACCAGGCAAGGATAAACCAGTTCTTCCGTACGTGCCAGGATACACACCTAAGGATAAAGATGGTAATCCGTTGAAACCAGTAGATCCAAACGATCCAACCAAAGGATATGAAGTACCAAGTATTCCAGCAGATCCAAGTCAAGATACACCAATCAACTACGTAGCAAACAAAGCTAACCTAGTAGTTAAATATGTAGATGAAAAAGGCAAAGACTTAATCCCTTCAGAAACAACAGAAGGA
>NZ_JVJI01000096.1:0-9147 GCF_001072665.1 Streptococcus pseudopneumoniae
GCTGTACTTGAGTACGGCAAGGCGACGTTGACGCGGTTTGAATTTGATTTTCGAAGAGTATTAGCTTGGTTTAACTAGAAATTTGCTTAGTTACCATCTCCACCAATTTTGACTTAAAATGAAAGACAATTTGAAAAAAATCCATACTTCCACTATAACATAGACAAGCTACTTTGACTAGCATTTTCACTTGAATCTGAGGCCTTTTGGAAAATAATTTTTCAAAACATTTCCAGTCACCTTAGCAAAGCCCAAGCCATTGCCTTGAACCAAAACTTGGTACCAACCATTTGGCAGACTTTCCGCCAGCTGAACGGTTTCTCCAGCGGCATACTTTACAAACGCTTCTTGGTCAATTTCAACCGACTGCTTGACCTGACTCGGTTTCAAGGCTAGACCAAGAGCAAAACTAGGCTCAAAGCGTTTCTTCTTAAAAGTTCCCAGATGCAGGCCATTCCGAGCAATCTTGAGCTTCCCTAAATCTGGCAAAAGTTCTGGCAGGAGATAGAGTTGGTCCCCAAAAGTCTGCAAGATACCCCTTAGATTGATTTTCAAATGTTTTTGGGCAAATTCCTGCCACAAAGTAACTTGTTCTCGGCTGAGATTGCTCTTACTTGCCTTAAATTTAGGGGCGGGATTTTCACCCTTAAACTGTAGATGGGCGACAAACTGACCCTCTCCCTTAAAATGATGAGGGTACATACGAGCCGTTTCTGGCAGGTCAATACCAGCTACCATTCCATTGATATGCTCTACTGGCAACAAATAAAAATCATACTCCTCCAGTAGCCAATTGACAATCTCTTCGTTTTCCTCGGGGGCCCAGGTACAGGTTGAATAAACCAAGCGACCACCTTCAGCTAGCATGGTTACTGCATCTACTAGAATTTCTCTTTGCAAGCTAGCACATTGACTCGGATAATCTAAGCTCCAATAGTCCATAGCATCTGGTTGCTTACGGAACATTCCTTCTCCTGAGCAAGGTGCATCAAGGACAATGAGGTCAAAATAGCCTTTAAAGACCTTAGCCAAGCGGTCGGCAGATTCATTAGTCACTACGACATTTGCCGCTCCAAAGCGCTCCATGTTTTCTACTAAAATCTTAGCCCGTTTGCTTGAAATTTCATTGGAAACAAGGAGACCCTCCCCTGCTAGATAGGCTGCCAGCTGAGTTGATTTTCCACCCGGTGCAGCGGCCAAATCCAAAACCTTCATACCAGGACTGGGCTGGGCTACCTGAGCAACCATCTGAGCAGCAGGTTCTTGCGAATAAACTAAACCAGTAGCATGCTCAGGCGATTTCCCTGAAACCTTCCCATAGTGGCCCCAAGGGGTTTGAGGAATAGCATCAGGAAAGGAAACTGGCGCCTCTTTTAAAGGATTAACTCGAAAGGCCGAAACCGCTTCCTCCTCAAAAGAGGCAAGAAAATCTCTTGCCTCATCTCCTAGTATCTCTTCATATTTTTCAACAAATCCTTCTGGAAATTGCATTTAAGTTCTTTTCCTTTCGTAAATATAGGACTGAATTTCCTCCTGCATCTCAAGAGGTAACATCATGACCGGCTGTCTAGTTTGAAAATCAAGCGGTTGACCAGAAAGGGTCACAACCCGATAGCCCAGACTTTCCCCCAAAATACTTGCTGCAGCATAATCCCATGGTTGCAGATAAGTGATATAGGTCAACAAACGCCCTGACAAAATCTTGACAAAACTAATGGCCGCACTCCCATAGACACGAACACCGAGGACCGCTCGACTCAAATCAGCCAGTCCCCATTCATTGGTTTCCAGCATACCACTATTCCCTGCAATAAGGAAATCTCCAAGTGGTTTTACTTTAAAGGGAGCTAGGAGCTGGTCATTTCGACAGACTGGAAACTTACCACCACCGTGATAACAATCCCCTTTGACCACATCATAAATCAGCCCAAACTGTCCCTGACCATTTTCAAAATAAGCCATCATAACAGCAAAATCTTCCTGCTGGGCTACAAAATTATTGGTCCCATCAATGGGATCAATGACCCAAACCCTGCCCTCTTGAACCGAGGCTCGCAGACAACCTTCTTCAGCACAAATCTTATCTTCAGGATAACGAGACAAAATCTCACCAACCAATAGCTCCTGAACTTCCTTGTCCAGTTTGGTCACCAAATCTGTTGGAGAGGACTTGGTTTCAACACGCAAGTCTTCCTGCATATGGTCAAGGATGTACTGGCCCGCTCTCTTAACAAGCTCTTTGGCAAATTCAAATTTACTTTCCAAGAGAAATCTTTCCTTCCCCTTTTTCCTTGGCAGCCTGAACTGCTCGATAAAGCGAATAGCCACTAACTGTTTCAAATTCTCGTCCCAAACGTTTCTCTTCGCTCTTACTTGGCACGACCGCTTTGAATCCCTTATAGGAATCCAGTAACTTTTTAGCCTCTACCTTGCCTTCATAGGCAGCTTCAACATCATTAAAAAAAGAAAGCACTGAAGCAAGTTCTTCAGTGCTCCACGACAAATCTAGTGGGTAACTATACTGTTTGTTCATTAACTAATACCAGCTCTCATTCTTGCTTCTTTTAGTTCTTGCTTACGGTAACTACGAGGGAGAAAAGCACGAATCTCATCTTCATTAAAACCAATTTGCATGCGTTTGGCATCGATGATAATTGGACGACGCAAAAGACTAGGATACTGCTCAATCAAATGAAGCAATTCCGATACTGAAATACTCTCTACATCAATATCTAATTTTTGAAAAATTTTTGAACGAGTTGAAATGATGTCATCAGTACCATTTTCGGTCAAGGAAAGAATGTGTTGCAATTCTTTTCTCGTTAAAGGACTGGTCATAATATTGTGTTCCTCAAAGGGAACCTTATGTTTTTCTAACCAGGCCTTTGCCTTACGACATGAAGTACAGCTCGGTGATAGAAATAGTGTAATCATGCTTTTCTCTTCTTATCTATACTTTGCTAATTCTATTATACAAAAAAATAAAGCGCTTGACTAGAGATTTTTAGAAAAAAAGCCTATTTTTTCAAGAAAAATAGACTGTTTGCGAACGATTAACTCTTTTTGGATTTGATTAATTCATTCTTGACAATAGTTTCGAATCACATACCTAATTGATTTATGCAAAATAAGAATATCTTTAGTATTATTTACTATGACTTTTCAGGTACAGAAAACCAAAGAAGCTTTCATAGAGGGCAAAAAAGAGGAGGAAGGCATGGAGGAAAAAGGTCTCTGGCAAAATCATAATAACAGGATCCTTGGCTGGATCAAAAAGCCAGGTATCATCTCCCACAAAGAGAATTTGATGAAAAAGGGTAAAGAATTGATCAAAACCAATCAAGACTCCCCCAAGACCAATCAGCAAAGGCAAGACTACTAGAGCTAGGAGACTTTTATAAAAGAGAGACAAAAAGCCCTTTTTCACAATCCCTTTGACAAAGAAATAGAAACTTGGCAGTGTCACTAGAGCTACTATCTGAACCAAGTGGAAGAGATTCTTGACCACCGCAAAGTGGTGCAGACCAGCTGCTGACGAACGAAAATCAGGCATCTGCAAGTCCTGACTAAAAGGATTGGTCAGGTAATCCATCAAGATATGAAAGTTGTACTGAATGGTTTCTGGTTTTAGATAAACTCGATCTGTTAAATTCAGCCACTGAATTTCCAGCGGATAAAAAATCCAAGCTAGATAAATAGTCAGAAGGATTGAGAGGGACAGAAGAAAGACCATAGAGCCCCAAAAAGTCAGTTTAGTTTTCATCAAAATTCCACTCCGCAAGGCTAGAAACCACATGAGTCGGTGCGATTGGTAGGTCTGATACTTCTTCCGCCTTGGTAAAACCTGTTGTCACCAAGAGCGTTGGAATGCCATTGTCAATCCCTGCTCGGATATCTGTTAAATAGTTGTCCCCGACCATGATTAACTCTTCACGTTCCAAACCTAAGTGCTCAACCGCCTTATCCATAATGATGGCATTTGGTTTTCCAATATAAACAGGCTTCACTCGTGTTGCTACTTCAAGCAGGGTAATCAGTGAACCAGCACCTGGCAAAAGACCGCGTTCTGTCGGGATGTTGAGGTCAGGGTTGGTTCCGATAAAGTGAGCACCCTTTTGGATAGCTAGAGTTGCTGTCGCAAATTTTTCATAGTCGACTTGCCAGTCCAGACCTACTACCACATAGGCAGGATTATCCTTGTCTTCCACATAACCAGCTGCCTTGATGGCTTCCTTGAGCCCTGCTTCTCCGATGACATAGACGGTCTTTTCAAGCCCCAAGTCGTTCATATAGTCGATCGTTGCCAAAGTCGCTGTGTAGACAGTCGATAGGGGCGTATCGATATTAAAATTCTGAGCCAACATCTCTTGAACACTCTCTGGAGTGCGGGTTGTATTGTTTGTTACAAAAAGATAGGGGATATTCCGCTTTTGCAATTCATGGACAAAAGCTTCTCCTGCTGGAATTCGATCTTTCCCCTTATAAATGGTTCCGTCTAAATCAATTAAATAGCCTTTATATTTCATCTATTTCTCCCTAATCCTTCTTCATTTCTTGCCAAGTGATGATAGCTTGGGCATTGGTAGCACCGTCGCTTGTAATCTCATGTTTGCTTTCCAGTCCAGTCCGTTCAACAGCCGATGTAATCACCCCACCTGGTCGAACTTCCTTGACATACTTGAGGTTGATTTTCTTGGGAATATATTGGGTCAAAAAATCCGCTCCCATGACCTCAAAAATCCAGTCCAAGTATTTACTGTTATTGACATGACCATTCATATCCAAATCGTAAAAACGAACATGGTAATCCTTGCTGATTGGCTCGTTCAAGGACTCATACTTTGGTCCACGGATGAGCTTTTTATCAAAATCAGACTGGTAAGGAGCCACAATCTCAGGTTCTACAGCATGGACTTTTCGACTGTCGCGGTCCATGAGAACAAAGGTCGCCATCATGTGGATGAGCTCCTGCCCTGCTTCATCATAAATGGTAAAGCGACGGTAGCAAAAGAGTCTATTGTAGCTCAAAGCTTCCGTTTCGATGGTGATTTCTTCCGCAAAACGAGGCAAACGAGCCACCTCAATATCATAATCTGTGATAATCCAGACCAGATTATAGTTTTCCAAAATGGCCTTATCACTAACTCCCAACTCAATCGACTGCATCCCTGAAACTTGCAGGGATAACAAAATCACATCTGGAAGCTTGATATGACCGTTCATATCAGCCATATCAAAAGGAATTTTCATTTTCATTTGATAAGTTAAACCCATCGTTCTACTCCAAAATAAATCGTTCTGCTACAGTGTCTCCTAAAAAGAGACCTCTCTTTGTCATGCGAACTCGATCCCCCTCTATTTGCATGAGACCTTGTTGAACCAAGTCCTTGACAATTTCTCCATAAAGTCCATCAAAAGACCGTCCAAATTTTTCCTCAAATCTCACCATGGAGACTCCTGATTTCTTGCGAAGCCCCAGGAACATTTCTTCTTCCATTTGCTCCTTTTGACTCAGGTGCTCTTCTGTGATGCGAGCGTTGCCTTCCTCAACTGCACTGAGATAATGACGAATCGGGCCGTGGTTTTTATAGCGAACACCATTGACATAGCCAGATGCCCCAGCACCGATGCCATAGTATTCAGCATTGTCCCAGTACATGAGATTGTGGCGACTTTCAAAACCGGGTTTTGAGAAATTGGAAATCTCATAATGCTCAAAACCAGCTCGCTCCAGCTCTGCGATGATATATTCAAACATCTCAGCTTCCACTTCCTCCTTAGGCAGAGGCAACTTCCCTCGTCGCATACGGTTCATAAAGACCGTATGATTTTCCAAAATCAAGCTATACAAACTCATATGAGGAATATCCAGCCCAATAGCCTTAGCCACATTTTCCTTGACCTGCTCCATGGTCTGACCAGGCAGTGCATAAATCAAATCGATGGAGATATTGTCAAAACCAGCCAGTTTCAGACGGTCGATATTTTCATAAATATCCTTCTCCAAATGACTGCGCCCAATCTTTTTCAGCATCTTGTCATCAAAGGTCTGCACACCTAGCGAAACACGGTTGACAGCCGAGTTTTTCAAAACAGCAATCTTATCCGCATCCAAGTCGCCTGGATTAGCCTCAATAGTCAACTCTTCTAAAACAGACAGGTCCAAGTTTTTAGTCAATCCCTTCAATAACACCTCCAGTTGCGAAGCTGACAAAGCTGTCGGTGTGCCACCACCGATGTAGAGGGTTCGCAACTTTTGAATATCATAAGATTGAAACTCTTCTAACAGATGTTCCAAATAACTATCTACCGGCTGATTCTTGATAAAAACTTTTGAAAAGTCACAATAATAACAAATCTGGGTACAAAACGGGATGTGCACATAGGCTGACGTTGGTTTTTTCTGCATAGTACTTATTATACCACAAAGACACGCTACGAGAAAAAAATCACCATCCCCAGACACATAGTCCGTCCAGAGATGGTGATGGTTTATTCTTCTGTTATGTCAATAACAATCTCTTCTGATTCATCAAGAGTTTCGGCCTTTTCTTGCCATTGCTCCTTGAGATTATTGAATCGATCTTTTGATGCTTCTGTCGCTTGGCGAGCACATGATTTGGCTTGAGCAAGTACACTGTCCACAGTGATTTCACCTGACTCAACCTGTTCTTTGGTTTTAAGAACAAAATCTGTAGCCTGCTCCTTAACTTCTGTCAGTTTTTCACAGACCTGCTCCTTGGCATACTCAGGATCTTCTCTCAAATCATCTAGAAAATCTTGAGCCTGACTGCAAACTTGTTTGCCCTTGTCGCTTGTTAAAAACAAGGCAAGAGCTGCACCTGAAACGGTTCCTAAAAGGATTGAGGATAGTTTACCCATAAGGATTCTCCTTTTTTATTTTTTGAAAAATTTACTTGCAAGACGAAGAGCTGACAAACTTGCACCAGTCTTAAATGTTTTTGAACCAGCTGATGAAGCTTTCTTACTCAATACACGCGCATGGTCATTGAGATCTGAAACAGATAGAGATAAATCTGCAACAGCGCTAAAGAGTGGATCAATCGTTGCCACCTTGACATTGATATCATCTGCCAAGACATTGACCTTAGCCAGCAATTCATTGGTATGATGCAAGGTCACATCTACATCTGAAGTTAAGGTTTTAATCGTCTTCTCTGTTTCATCGATAACACGTCCAAGCTTTTGTACAGTAATGATTAAATACACTAAAAATACAATCAAAGCAAGGGCTACAAGAATATATGCAACTTCTAACATTTAATTTTCCTCCTCTGTAACATAGTAAGGGGCCTTCTTACGATTTTGATAAAGAATGATAAAAATACCCAATCCGATAAGAACAACTGAAAGCCATTGAGATACTCGAAGTCCAAAGAACATGAGGCTATCTGTCCGCATACCTTCGATGACCATGCGACCGAAACCATACCAAATCAAGTAGAAAGCAGTAATATGACCTCGTCTGAGGCTCTTCCATTTTCGTCTAAAAATCAGAATCAAGGCAAAGCCAAGTAGATTCCATAGAGATTCATAAAGGAAGGTCGGTTGACGGTAGCTCCCCTCAATATACATCTGGTCACGAATAAAGCCAGGTAGATAATCCAGATTATCCACTGCTGCACCATAAGCTTCTTGGTTAAAGAAATTACCCCAGCGGCCTAGACTTTGGGCAATCATGACGCTAGGTGCCGCAATATCTAGAAAATCCCAAGTATTGATGAGTTTACGATCAGCAAAGATATAGAGGACAAGAGCCCCAGTTATCAAACCACCGTAAATGGCCAAACCACCATTCCAAATGGCAAAAATCTCTCCTAAATTCTGACTATAGTAATCAAAACGGAAAATAACATAGTAGAGACGAGCTCCTAAAATAGCCAAGGGAAAGGCTATCAAGATGAAATCTAAAATATCGTCTGGTATGATCTTCTTTCTAGGCGCTTCTTTCATGGTCAAATAAACCGCAAGAATCAAGCCTGTCACAATACACAAGGCATACCAACGAATGGCTATAGGGCCTAGATGAATAGCAATTGGATCAAGCATTAGGCACCTCGTTCTGAGCAATGAGATTTGTCAAACGTTCTTCGAATAAACGCGTCGCATCAAAGCCCATTTCCTTGGCACGATAATTCATGGCAGCTGCCTCAATCACGACAGAGATATTACGACCAGTTTTAACTGGAATGCGGATACGAGGAATGCCTACGCCAGAAATTTCTATTTCCTCGGCATTGTTTCCAAGACGATCAAAAGTCTTATGCGTATCGTAATTTTCCAGGTAAACGGCTAGCTGGACTTGTGAAGAATCCTTGACCGCACTCGCACCGTAGAGACTCATAACATCGATAATCCCAACACCACGAATTTCAATCAAATGTTTCAAGATTTCAGCTGGTTCACCCCAAAGAGTAATCTCATCCTTGGCAAAGATATCGACACGGTCATCAGCTACCAAGCGGTGACCACGTTTGACAAGCTCTAAACCTGTCTCACTCTTACCGATACCACTATCTCCCTGAATCAAGACACCCATTCCATAGATATCCATCAAGACACCATGCACACTGGTCCGTTCTGCCAAACGAGAATCCAGATAACTAGATAACTCTCCAGACAAACGACTAGTAGCTGTACGACTGGTTAAAATGGCAATCTTACATTCTCTGGCTGCCTTTAACATTTCCTCTGGAACTACCAAACCACGAGCAACAATGACCGCAGGTGTCTCAGGTAGAAACATTTTTTTCAAGACTTGGTAACGATTGTGAGAGGACATCGAAACAAGATAGGACCACTCCTTCATTCCCAAGAGTTGGATCCGCTCTGGCGTGTAATAGTCAAAATAGCCCGTCATTTCAAGACCAGGTCGCGTAATGTCCGCGGTATTAATTTCCTTTTCAAGTAATTCTGGTTCGCCATAGACAATGTCTAGTCTGAGCTTTTCAATCACTTCTTTTACTAAAACCGACATCATTTCCTCCTTCAAATGAGTTCTTCTCTCTATTATATCAAATTGTAGGAGGATATTTGAGATTTTTGCAGGCTTTATAGTATTTATTTATACTCAATGAAAATCAAAGAGCAAACTAGGAAACTAGCCGCAGGCTGTACTTGAGTACG
>NZ_JVJI01000097.1:0-40511 GCF_001072665.1 Streptococcus pseudopneumoniae
TTTTCATCGATGGAAGTAATCCGTGATTGGGCAGAGGAGATGCTGGCGGAGTAGGCATTCACTCTACCTTGAAGATAATAGATTTGATCATAGTCTATTTGCCCCATGTATTAGCCTCCTAGTTCATTTACTTCATTCAACTCAGCAACATTCCCTTTAGGAATATCTGTTGTAGAGACAACCGAAGCAATATGTTCTAACATAAGCTCATTATCATCATCGCTATAGCCCTCTTGAACAACCTTAAAAACATCTTCATGATTAAAGTAGATAAGGCTATCTCCTACCATTCCTTCTGGATAGAGACAGGCTCCGTAATCAAAACGGTAGAGATCTCCTTTGACGGGTGCTGCAATCACACGAGCGATGATGAGCATCTTTTTAGTACTTCCCTTTAAAACAATAACACTGCCTAGTGGTAATAATTTAGTATCTGACATAAATAACCTCTCTAAATTTCTAATAATTGAACGGATTCATAATGATCTGGATAAAGAATATAACCCTGGTTCGGTTTCAGTGCCGGCTCATTTGTGATGTAAGGATAGCGAGTATGATCTTGATCACTGATACGTACACCGAGAAAGACTTGTTCTACTAGCTGATTAACTAGTTTGACAAAATTATCGTAATTGTTCGCTACTAGATCTTGGTAGGCGCCTATAAAGAGCAAGGTTACTCCATACTGAGCTCCTTCACTAAGGAGTTGCTTGAAGTCCAGTTCACTCACTCCAGCCGCCATAGCCGTCGCAGCAATATCAGGTATCAAAATTAACCATTTTGGATAGTCCTGACTCGGAGACGCAACCCGTTTCTTAAAGTCTTCTAATATCGTCTTCATGACATTATCAACCTCTAAAGAAGTATTAAATCGTTGAATACCATCAAAGAACTGATTGTTAATACGCTGACTAGGATCTAAAATAACAGTATTATACACTCCTGATAAACGGTTTAGGTGATATTCTAGTAATTTATAGTAATTCGTTACAAAAGCAGGACTGTCTGAGGCTATAAGAATAGGTCGTTTAAAACTAAAGGATGCTGGAACAACGGCTTCTCTTTCGAGCCCCAAGATAAAGTCTTGACTGCTTTCTAAGATTTCTGACATCACCTCTTTGGTTACCTTTTCTGGTAACATTGGGATACCTGCAGGAAGTGGGCCATCGTATGCCACAGCCATTGCTTCTTGTTCTGCACGAACTTCCTTTATGTAATCCGTATAATGTTCACTGCTGTATGGCAACATCACTTGGAATTGGACAATATCATCCAATTTAGCTATGGCACGGCCTTTAATTTCATCGAGTGGAATATTTGAACGTCCTAATACACCTGATAAGTCACTGGTATCAAATAAGAAGAGAGAAATCTTGGTCTTAAAGTTCGATTGTAGCTGTAGACGCATCGCATTGAGACGAGAAAGTGTCACAACCAGATAGATTCCTAGAGAGGCACCATCTCGAGAAATGACATTTAAAGTATCATAAAAGGCATCGACAAATGGGGCATCCATTACACTATCAAAACCATCTATCTCTATGAAAATAGTTGGAAAACTCTCATCTGACAACTGATTGTATTGCCTTAGATTTGTGGCTCTTGCTTGCGAAAGAGCATGTTTCCGAGTTTTTATCTCTCTATTCAAGAATCGAAGGGATTTCATGATTTTCTCAGTTTCATCCAAGGTGAAATAATCTGCAACATGAGGAAAATCTGAAATAGAGATTAAGCCACTGGTACCAAAATCATAGAGGTAGAAATGGACCTGTTCTGGTGTGTGCTTACGAATCACATCCATCGCAAAGTTCTGTAGAAAAGTGGACTTACCGAATCCTGGACTAGAAACCAACAAAATATGACCTCTTTGTTCCATATTGAAGTAAAGGGGAGATTGTTCCTGTCTTTCTGGAATATCTTGATACCCAATTAAAATAGGTTGCAATGCCTCTGAACGTCCCCAATAATCCTTGTAGTTAGTCGATTGTGTATCTTTAGCATATATCTTCTCTTCAAGTGGTGGCAACCAAGGACTGGCTACCTGATGAATATGAAGACCATCAAAGACTTCACGGGCTTTTTCTACAATGGCGTCTAATTCTGTTGGAACAGCCTTTGCTTCTTTTTTATTGACTAAACCACTCAAATCTTTATTAATGGCATTGTATTGACCATTACTTGTAATCTCATACACAGTTGTGTTTTTTTGAACATGATTTCGTCCTTCTGGATTATAATCCGCACCTGACCAAGCGCTTTGGAATAGCTCATAGATTTCATTGTTTCCGACTTGAAGATAGGCTCTACCTGTCTGGGTGATTTCTGCGGCATCAGGTGTTTTGATTACTTCTCTAGAATCTGCAGCATCCTGTACTTTAAGGGCTATTTTAAACTTAGAGTTCGACCAAATTTGATCGTTGACAACCCCACTAGGTTTTTGGGTTGCTAAAATTAATTTAACCCCCAATGATCGACCAATACGAGCTGTAGAGACTAATTCATCCATGAAATCAGGTTGATTCGCCTTCAACTCTGCAAACTCATCACTAATGATTAATAGATGTGGTAATGGTTCTTTGACCTTCCCTTCCTTGAAGAGTTTCATATACTGGTTGATATGATTAACATCATTTTCTGCAAAAATACGCTGACGCTTCTTAAGTTCAGCTTTGATAGATACCAGAGCTCGATTGGCCTGGTTGCCATCCAAGTTTGTAATCGTACCAACAACATGAGGTAGGTCTGCAAAGAGATTAGCCATCCCTCCACCTTTATAGTCAATCAAGAGGAAAGCAACCTCATACGGATGGTAGTTCACAGCTAAAGATAGAATGTAGGACTGAATAAGCTCAGACTTCCCTGACCCCGTAGTACCAGCAATCAATCCATGAGGCCCATGCGCCTTCTCATGGATGTTTAGATAAAGAATATCATCTCTACCTCGAACTCCTAGAGGAACAGCCATTGTTTGGAAAGTTTCATTGTCTTGCCATCGTTTTAAAAGTTCTAGTTCCTCTACCTTATTGACTCCATACATCTCTAGGAAGGTAATACTATTCGGAATCGAATTACGCAAAGTTTGAACATGATGAATACCCGCAAGATTTCTCGCAAAATTTTCCTTTTCCGATAAACTTACAGGAGGAAGAGGCGTAATTTCTTTATTTGTATAATTGCCATCCTGAAGTAATACTGTACCTTTTTTATCTCCTCGATAGTCAACAACTGTCTTAACGTGTTCTGGTAGACTCTCAAGTACTTCTTCTACGAATACATAATGAATTCCTAAATGGGATAAATCTTCATTGATGTACTCCATAATGTTGTGATCCAACATCAGACTTAAATCTGTAAGAAAGAGAATATAATGAGGGCTGTATTGCTTTTCTTTCCCTTTATCCTGCTCACTATCTAACTTTCTATCTTTAATAACTTGATAGAGCGACGTTAATAGTTGATCTCGAGTACGTTGATTGTAAACAAAACCACGGCTATTTAGTGCTTTTATTTTCGTATGAGGTAACCATCGGCTCCAATTCCATAACTCAAACTCTTCCTCTCGGAAAATTGGAATAAACTGTAAATCATGGTAACTTTGGAAAGTCGCTAATTGCATCATCATCTGTTGAACTTGTTCAATCACTATTTGCCGTGTTCCGATATAGCCCGTAGGATTTGTTAATGTATGTGTAATAGGTACCTGCTTAGTCACACGATAGTAGGAAAGTAGTTCTTGAATTTTTTGGTTAGCAGCTACATTATATTTTGTTAATTCAGAATCTGAATACTCAATAGAAAAACTAGAATTAACTTCACCCAAACCCAAACGATAAGACAGAAAATCAAAATGATAAAGTGTCTTTTCGTAAATACGTCTATCCGTTTTTTCTACCATTTCTAAAATCTGATCCATGCCAGGGAAATGATACACCAAAGCCTTAACTTGTTCTTTACGTAAGTTAGCTAATTGTGAATACTTGGTTTCCAAGTATTTCATATACTCAACAATTTTCTGTTCTTGAAGTTCCTTATGTGATTTTTTATCAGAAAAATAAGTATGAATGGAAGTCCCAATAGTAATGACAGACATCCCCATCATCATGAACATCATGCCACCACTACGTGTGAAGTAAACCGTTAGTATCGTAAAGACAATCATCGCCAAAGGGGTAATAATCAATCTTAGTAACGATTGTTTGTTGCCTTCATCATCTGTTGGTGCCGAAGCAATCGTTACTGTATCCTCGGGTTCTCTCAGAATAATCCGTGGAGAGCGATGAAATTCTTTTGAACGATCTTCGACCATTACTTCAGAAAAAGGCAGTAAGCTCGTCTCAATAGAAAATAGTGAATGAATCGATAAGATTTGTTTTTGAACGGATAAAGCTAGACCTTGTTCAAAAACAAGTTGGTCCATATCTTGAATATTTTGCGTCCCTGTTCTTCTTTCACCATTAAGATAATATGGACTAGCACTATAAATCGTCTTATTTGTCCCATCAAAGCTCAAAATGATTTCTATAGGAAAATCAACTAAGCGAATAGTCGCTTCTTTCTTATCTGATAAATATAGTATTTTTTCGGGAAGAAGGTAATACTCGGTGTTTTTAATAATCAATAAGGATACACTTATATCTTCAGCTATGGAAACCAAATGATACCCATAAGAATAAGTCTCTCCGAGCAGTTCAACTCCCGTTTCCTTGACTTCCAACACCACATTTTCAAGAATAGGAAGATAGATATTAGAAGCTATAGAAGGCCCCAGTTGATAGGTATTCCCTGTATAGAGTGGATAAACATTGTCTTCAAAAAATAAATAATTCATAGACCACTCCTATCTTGACTCTGTTGAAGTTGAAGTCGTATTCGACTTATTCGTCTCTGGTGTTAGGTAGTTTTTCTTCAATTCTTCCAATTTACTCTTATAATTGTTTAGTTGCTCAGTACGTTGTTCAGATGTGAGGTTAGGGTTTCTCTGAACTTCATCAACCTTTTTGGTAAGACCATACATCAATAATTGTGGGTCATCTAAGTAACTTGCAATATCTATAGCTTCATCAACTTTCGACTGCCCAATTAAAACCCAGTAACGAAGATAGTCTGTACTTGATTGAGTTGATATTTTGGATAGCTCTGTCTTTTGCGTTTCTGTTAAAGGCTCTGTTTTAATGACGGAATAAGCCACCATATAAGCATCATCTTGACTAAGTGATTTAGAATCTGTATTTTTAACAGTAGATACAACCGATGAATAATCTTGGTTTACAAAAGCCAAACGTAAACCTGAAATCATTTGTTGATTAGGCATAGCGAACAATGCAAAGTATAACACTCCAACAATTGATAGCACTCCAATAAATGATGCAATAATGGTAGTCCACTTCAGCCGCGAAACAAGTTTATTAGGAACACGTGAGAATTTTTCTTTATTTTGTTCCTTTTCTTCTAAGTATTTTTCTAGTAGTAAGGCTATAATTTCATCCAGATTTTCAGACTTCATGATGGTCTCACAAAACAGTTTTCCTTTATAAAATGGCGACTGTCCCTCCACTAATTTTTCATAACTTACCTTTTTATCTAATAGAGATACTATCATAGCTTTAAAGTTAACTGTAAACGCCTCCAGCTTCAATGCATCATAGGGAGGCACTTGCCCTTTAACACCACGAAAAATGAATAGAGGGTTCCCATTTCGTGAAAACACTAGATTACTAGGTGATAACTCATAAGTATAAATTGAATCCTTCAGCGAGTTAAATAATTGACCAACATTGATCAGATGACGTAATTTTTCTTCCTCAATCATCGTAGTCAGCTTATCCCAAGAATAATATTCATCTGTCAATAGACTTTCAATCGTTAGTTTACCTTCTTCCTCAATAACATTTTGATTCACAAAATAAGGTTGTATTGCTGTTAATAAAGCATAAGCTATTTCACGATTTCCCTTGATATCTCCAACTACTAATTCAATTTTTTGAACTTCCATACCTGACTCCCTTACTATATTCTTTCCAGGTTTAATAAAACTCCGTCTTTCACTAATACTAAACTGCTCGTACTAGCAAGAATTTCTCCTGACTGTTGATTTCTTACACTTGGATTCATTACCTTAATTCCAATACTATAAGTATCTGAGACGATTTGTATCAATTCTTTAATCGTTAACTCAGTAGGGACCCTTAAATCTAATATTTTAGATAAAAAAGGCGAACAATCCAGACTAATATTAATGTACTCTTCCATATAAAACTCCTAAATCTATTATGCTATGCCTATTATATCACGCAAAACATGAATATTAAAGAACTTTCTATTTATAAAAAAGAGATACATTTTGTATCTCCCTTTATGTATTTTTCTATCGACTTTATTGTTTAGCTATATGTAACTTTTTATAAAAGAGCGAGTAAATTGTGACAATCATCCCTAGTATAAACAATAAAATTGCAGTCCAAGAAACAGGAGACTTTACGTTTTTAAGTGAAACAGTCTTTTTATCACTGTGGTTGATTTGAATCTGATTGGTAAATAAAGCAGACTGATACTCATTAACGATATTCTCCGATTCCACTTTAGTGCTAAATAAGTTTGTTTTAACTAATTGATACTTTTCTTTATCCAATTTTTTAGTTGTATCAATCAATTTATATGTCTCAGGATGAAATAACTTTGTCAAATTACTCTCCTGTTCAAAGTACTGAATCTCTGTTTTCTTGGTATTCTTATCTAAAGACGTATCTATTTGCAAAGATCCATCGTTTGCAAAAGCAACACTACCTTTTGTAAAAATTGAAAACAATAGAAAGATAAAGACAATATTTTTTTTCATATTACTTGCTATCCTTAACTTGGCGATACAAGAAAATATTTACAAGTCCCAAAGCAATTGTTAGAACAACAATTACCATTACTGACTGAACAACTCCGTTTTGCTGATTAATGAATGATCTCACTACACCTTCAAGATATGTTAACGGAGAAAGAGTTGTTAAAATAGGAGCTGGATTCACATAATATTCATCAAATAATTGAGTTGCTGAAATGATATAAAGCAGTAATAGACTTATGCTTATCAAAAATCCAAGACTTTTTAGTTTATCAAGAAGGATATTCAGACTATATGTCATCATTAGACTCACCAAGACAAGAAGCATTACAAACCAGCTCAATTGACCTACAGAGAAAGCAAGTTTAACTCCAGAAACAATCGCAATTATAGAACCAACAGCTACTGAAATCACACTTAGGAAGAACATTGGTCCAGAAGAATTTCTCCATGACAAACGGTCCTTCAAACTGATTAATCTTTGCAATTCTTCTTTATCTGCATGTTGGAAAAGATAGGCAACAACCAAGCTAACAAGATAGCTGATTAAGATAACAAGGAGTCCTGATCTCTCATCTTGACGATTCGTCTGTGACGGTCTATTGGTCGCAGCTGATACAACATTCCCAATTTTAGAAGCATCAACAGGATTTGACAAATATTCATAGACTGCATCATTTTTCGTATTACCCGTTCTAGTATTGCTCAAAACAGTAGAAAAGTTTTTAAGGAATTCTTCGTTTGAACCATATTCACTAGACATGATATTTTTCAATTCAGAAACGCGTGCACTTAATGATTTTCCGTCTTTTTCCAATGTATTAACATCATTCGTCAACTGAGTCATAGTAGCTTGTATCGTCTCAGAAACAGCTTGGTTTGCTTTTGTATTGTCCATCAAGGTTTTACTAGCTGAAATCAGTGTACCTAGGTCCCTGTTCATATCCATACTAACATTAACCATACTAGTATTATCTACTTTTTCTGTTGCAACAAAACTAGGTTTACCTTTAATCGTTGTATCCACTAATTTGGTCTGTTCAATTAACTGTCTTAACTGAGTTATTAGATCATTGGTTGTTGTTCTCAGCTGTTCGATGTTAGATGTTAATTTCTCAGCATTGGCTAATCGTGACTGAATATCCGTCAATTTTTTATCAGAAATCTTCAAATCTGATTTTAGAGCTTCTACTGTAGTTGCTTTGATTAGATTGGTCACAATGGTCTTGAGGTCATCATTATTTGCTAAGGCAGCAAGAGAACCTTCTGCTGGAACAAACGTAGTGTCTGTGTACGTATTTTTAGATAAATCTAAGCCGTAATACGCAGTAACAAGTCCTGATAACTGTAGATACGCCTCAACATCTTTATAAACCGCTTGAGTTAGCTTGGTAGGATTGTACTCCCAGTTAGAAATAATGTCTTGCATCTCATAATGACGATTCAAAACTTTTTTTTCTGTTTGATTTATCTTAGTAGTCGTGATGGTCTTCGTAATTGTAATAATTTCTGTTGGTTTCTGCACATCAGGCGTAGAGGAACCTGAAGCTACAGAAGTAGCTGGACTAACAGGCGCAGCATGAACTGTCTCATTCTCTATTTTATCTTTTTCTACATAAGGGGCATCTTCCTTTATAACTTTTACATCTTCTGTCGTATCTAATTGATACTTAACAAGCACAGGTGACAAGACATTGAGATCATTTTCATTCTTGATTCCTAGTGTGTATGAAATAGTCATACCTGGAGATACTTCACCAGGGAAAGATACCTGATAACTACCTCCTCCAAGATCAGAAAATCCAAAATTTGATTCTTTAAGATAGTATCCGCTTGGTACTGTTATCTTTAATTTTGAAATTTTTCCTTCAAACGAAGGTAAAGTTAGCTCACGTTTTGTTGTGCTCTTAGACTTAATGTCATTCTTTAACTGAGAGAATTCTTCATTTTCAAGTGTTGTAGATTGCAAAGTTGGCAAATCTTTCCCTATCTTCTTACTATACCACCGTATAAAAGCACTAATATTTTTAAAATGTTGTTTATCAGTATCTGACAAAGAGAGATTATTTATAGTTGTATCATCGTAGTATACACTTGGCCATTTACTAGTAATTTGATTTTGCATACTAGTATTTAACGACTTGATATAACTTCCAAGAGTTTTATTAGCTCCATCTACCGCTGATGGGTTTTTAGCCAAGGAAGACTCTACTGCTTCTCTAATCTTTGTATCATAATTTGATAAGGTATCATCAATTTCCTTATTATTCTTCTTCAAACTTTCTAGAAGTTTTGCGATATCTTTGTTATAGGAAGAAGCCTTATCAGTGGTTTCTTTCCAAATAGCTGGCTCTGAAAAATTATTATTAAATTGAGTGTTTATAGCAGCCAATTGAGATAATTGTTTCTCAACTGATAATTTGGAAAAGTCTTTATCATAGTTGGACAAAGCCTGTTCTCTAGTATTCAAGGAATTATCCCATTTTTTTTGTTGCTTATCTATTCCATTTATTGTTTCCTCATATGTCTTATTAACAGAATCAATTGATTTAAAGGCATCATTTGTATTTAACAGGGTCTTGTTAAATGACGAATACGATGATAAGAGATTATTCGGTGATGAACCCAACCCATTAAACTGTTGACCATATTGAGCAAGAGGATCCACTAACTTATTATTAAAAGAAGTCAGTGACTCATGTTCATTTGTAACTACATCTGCAACCTGGCCTTGTGCTGTTTTCAAATTCCCGATAATACTAGTGAAATAAATATTAATCAAATCCTTATTAAAGAGCTCTTTGAAAGCTACTACAGCTTGTTCAGCCTGTTTGACAGTCAGTTGGTCACTTGATTGAATTTGATATTGAAACTTCGCCTGAACAGGGGAAGTTGATTCGATTGCTAAAGCTTCTTCTGAAAATTTACTTGGCAAGACTATCATCAACTGATAAGTCTCATTTTTTAGACCGCTTTCAGCGATTGACCTAGAAACAACTTCCACTTTGTAATTATTTTTAGCTATGAACGAATTTACTAAAGTATTCGCAATGTTAATCGGTTGTCCATTATATACCTTACCCGTATCTTCATTAACAATAGCTACTTTAATAGGGGCTTGTTGCACCGAGGAATCTGAGTTCGTTCGGCTGATAGGTGTTGGTTTTACAATTGCAAAGAAGGATACTATCATTGTCACAAATAACAGTAGCATCCCTAAGCTAAATAAAACTTTCTTTCTCACATTTTCTCCTTAATTAAATATAGTAAAAAAGTTGAGGATTTCTCCTCAACCTCAACTTTAGATTATTGAAGACCAAAGTTTCTAGATAAGTCTTGGTCATTTTGTTGCATCGCTTGAGCAGTCTTATCAAGTTGTGTATTGATTTGTTGCATTAAATCAGCAAAGTTTTCAACCTTTGGTTTCAATTCAGAGAATTGTTGATCAAAGCCTTGGAACGCAGCACCTTC
Source organism: Streptococcus pseudopneumoniae (assembly GCF_001072665.1). GTDB lineage: Bacteria > Bacillota > Bacilli > Lactobacillales > Streptococcaceae > Streptococcus > Streptococcus pseudopneumoniae_S. The sequence continues at coordinate 10,304 of NZ_JVJI01000097.1, forward strand.
CCATTCCGAACGCAAGGTATCTTGCAAGCGTTGAAGATTGCTCAAAATAACTCTGATATCGTTTGCAGCTTTTCCATATTCACGTGCACGTGATTGGAGGGTTTCTGGAGATACACGAATTTGTCCTGACATATTTTTACTCCTATGTTTTTTGTTTTATTATAACATTATTTCATATATGAATCAAGGATTTTTGGAAAAAAATTTATAGTATTAATCCATAATTAAAGTCATATAGAATACAATAAATAGTTACTTATAAAATACAGCATAATTTTTTCGATTTATTACTTCTGTCAATATTTAGAAAATTTAAAAATCTTTAAATTTTAAATTACCTTTACTCTAAATCAAAAGGTAATATTTCAGATTTTCATTCATTTCTTTCCATCTTTTGCTCTAATCCCTTATTACACGTAAAAAGAAGCCTTTCGGCTTCCTTTCTTACAAGACTTTTGCTGAAGTACGAGTAATTTCTTCTACTTGAATATTCTCTGATTCAAATTTTTCTTTCAAGGCTGGTAAATCAATTGATCCATCGATTTGAACTTCTATAATCACCTTACCATCTTTACGCGGAATATTGACTGTATGCGAGATATTCAACTTTTCTTCTACAATCAAAGAAATAATTTTTCCAAGAACGCCAATTTCGTTTTCCGTAACAAAGCGCACACGAATTCCTTCCTCACCATAACCAGCAATTTCAAGAAAGGCTTGGAAAACATCACGGTCCGTAATAACCCCATAGACTTGATGGTTATCTACTACAGGAAGAATACCAATCTTATTTTTCAACATCAGATAAGTTGCATCCTCTAGACTCGCATAGCCTGAAACAGTGACAACTTCGCGAATCATCACATCTTTTACTTTTGTCTTATTTAGAAGATAGTTCATCTCATAGATAGAAAGACTGGTTGCTTTGGATGGACTAGCTTGCGCAATGGTTCCTTCAGTTACCAAACCAACTAATTGATCATTTTCGATAACAGGCAAGCGATGCAACCCTTGCTCTCTCATCAAATCTGCTGCATGAGATACTGTTGTATCTGGACTAATATACACTACCTTACGGGTCATAAAATCTTTAACTGCCATGAGACTTCTCCTTTTCTGTTCTTATCCCTATTATACAATCTTTTTGTAAATCTATCAAACGCTTACATTTCTTTTTCAAAATTCAGAAAAGTATGAATAAGCTAGCAAAAAGAGCTCTGAAATCGAGCTCTGTGAATGAAGGGTAGACACACTTCATTCTGTTCCATTTCAATGATTAGAAGCTAACCTTCCAGTGCAGATGAGAATTGCTTTGCAATCTCAATATGCAGACTAAAATAATCCCCTGGATTTGATGACTGCTTCGCAATCTCTATTCACCGACTAAAAAGGTCCCCCGGACTATAATGATGATTGCTTCGCAATCTTCATTTGCAACCTAAACTAGTCTCCCAGACTAGTTTAGCCACCCAGATATGCTTTTCTGACTTCTTCTGATGAAGCGAGTTCTTTTCCTGTTCCTGATAGAACGATTTTCCCTGTTTCCAGTACATAGCCTCGGTCAGAGATAGCGAGTGCTTTATTAGCATTTTGTTCAATCAAGAGGACAGTTGTTCCTTGCTTCTGGATATCTTGAATGATATCAAAAATCTCTTGGATAAAGATTGGGGCAAGTCCCATTGATGGTTCATCTAAAAGAAGAAGTTTTGGTGTTGACATAAGAGCGCGTCCCATGGCAAGCATTTGTTGTTCTCCTCCTGAAAGAGTGGCTGCGTCCTGGTTCTTGCGTTCTTCAAGACGTGGGAAGCGTGAAAAGACCTTCTTCAAGTTAGCTTGATTTTCTTCACGGTTTTTCTTTAAGAAAGCTCCCATTTCTAGATTTTCCATAACAGTCAAGCCAGGGAAGACGTGGCGTCCTTCTGGTACTTGTGAAAGACCACCTGCCACGATTTTCTGAGCTGGCATTTTTTGGATTTCTTGACCTAAAAATTCAATTTTTCCTGAGCTTGGTCTAACTAGACCAGACAAGGTACGGAGAATGGTTGTCTTACCTGCACCATTGGCACCGATAAGGGAAACTACTTCTCCTTCATTCACTTCAAAGCTTACATCACGGACTGCTTGGATCATACCGTAATGCACAGAAAGATTATCAACTTTTAACATAGACATTAGGCTTCACCTCCTAGATAAGCTTCGATAACACGTTTATTGGTCTTAATTTCGTCAGGAGTTCCCTGAGCAATCAAACGACCATATTCAAGAACGTAGATACGTTCTGTTACTTCCATAACCAGATTCATATCGTGTTCAATCAACATGATGGTAATCTTAAATTCATCTTTGATACGACGAATTAACTCAGTCAATTCAGCAGTTTCCTGCGGGTTCATCCCTGCGGCTGGTTCATCCAAAAAGAGAATTTTAGGTTCCGTAGCAAGGGCACGAACAATTTCCAAACGACGTTGTTGTCCGTAGGCAAGATTTTTAGCAAGAGTTTCTGCATCCCCATCTAAATCAAAGATTTTTAGCAATTCCAAAGCTTTAGCCTTTAATTCTTTTTCACTCTTGTAAAAAGCTGGTAAGCGTAAGAAACTAGCAAAAACATGTTGTTTGTGATGGTTACCAAAAGCAATCAAAACATTGTCCAAAACTGTTAAATCTTTAAAGAGACGGATATTTTGGAAAGTACGTCCAAGTCCCAAAGAGGCAATCTTATATGGTGACTTTCCATTCAAAAGGTGACCATCTAAGGTAACTGTTCCCTCACTTGGTTCATAAACACCGGTCAAAAGGTTGAAAAGGGTTGTTTTACCAGCTCCGTTTGGACCGATTAATCCAACCAATTCCCCTTCATTTAATTCAAGAGTCACATCTCCAACAGCTGTTAGACCGCCAAAATGTTTGGTTAACTGTTTTACTTCAAGTAATGCCATTAGTTTTGTTCCTCCTTTTTAGATTTTTTAAAGAAACGTGATAGGCTCAATTCCCATGTTCCAAGGAGTCCACCTGGTCTGAAAATCATTACCAATACCAAGGCCAAAGCGTAAATAATCATACGCACGCTAGCAACGTCTTGGAGAAGCATATTCAAAATTCCAAGGACAATAGCTGAAACAATGGCACCTGTAATTGAACCAAGTCCACCAAATACAACAATGATCAATACGTTGATTGAGTTGATGAAAGTGTAATCTTTCGGTACAACTGAACCGATAAATCCTGCCTGAAGTGACCCTGCAATACTCGCAGTAATAGCACCGAAGACAAAGGCGATGATTTTAATTTTAGTCGTATTAACCCCAACTGACTCAGCAGCGATTTCATCCTCACGAACGGAGAGGGTTGAACGACCAATTGGACTACGCAAGAAGTTCAAGGTTGCAATGGTTGTAATCACGACAAAGAAGTAAACCATTTGCCAAGTTGTAAAGTTAGGAATTCCCAAGATACCTGCCGCACCATTTGTAATGCTTCCACCATTGATGATAAAGATACGGATAATTTCAGATACACCAAGAGTCGCTACTGCAAGATAGTCTCCCTTCAAACGCAAGGTTGGAATTCCGACAAGTAAAGCAACTGCTCCTGAAAGCAAAGCTCCTACCAGCATAGCTCCAAAGAAAGCACCATAGGTTGGTGATTTAGAACCAATAATAGCAGCGGCATAGGCACCAATTGCCATGAAACCTGCATGCCCAAGTGAAAATTGTCCTGAAAAACCAACGATTAGATTGAGACCAACAGCCAGAATAATATTAATTCCAATTTGTTGTAAAATCTGTACATAGAATAGATTGAGTACACCGACTGAGACCAGTACACTAATCAAGCCATAACCAGCTAACAAAAGGAGTAACCATAGAATATTAACTTTTAAATTTTCCTTCATCGTTTACACCTTCTCTTTCGCATTCTTACCAAGGATACCAGCTGGGCGGACAATCAAGATCAACAACAAGATTCCATAAACAATGGCATCACGGAAGTCTGACATCCCAAAGGCTGTCGCAAAGGTTTCCAATAGACCAATCACAAAACCACCAAGAGCCGCACCAGGAATAATTCCGATACCACCAAGTACTGCGGCAACGAAAGATTTAAGACCTGGAGTAACCCCCATCAAAGGCTCAAGAGAGTTATAATAGAGGGCAATCAAAACACCAGCCGCCCCCGCAAGAGCAGAACCCAAAGCAAAGGTAAAGCTGATAGTACGGTTTACATTGATCCCCATCAATTGCGCTGCATCGCTATCTACGGATACTGCACGCATGGCTTTCCCCATCTTAGTCTTTTGGACAATGACTTGTAACAAAATCATCAAAATCAAGGAAATGGCCAAAATCATTAACTGCACGTTTGTTAGGCTAACTGGTCCCAAATCATAGCGAACTGTTTGAATCGCTTGAGGGAAAGCACGGGTATTGGCACCAACCAGATAGACCATCCCATACTCCAATAGGAAAGAAACCCCAATAGCCGTAATCAAAACAGCAATACGAGTAGAGTGGCGCAAAGGTCGGTAAGCAAGAAACTCAATCACGACACCAAGGATGGCTGTCGCTATCATAGCTACAATAAGCGCTACAAAGAAATTCATTTGGAAAGAATTAATCAAGAAATAACCGATAAAGGCTCCCATCATATAAATATCACCGTGGGCGAAGTTGATGAGCTTGATAATTCCGTAAACCATGGTATACCCTAGGGCTAACAGTGCGTAAACACTACCTAGAATCAAACCATTTACTAGTTGTTGGAGCATAAGATTCACTCTTTCTATTTATAATTTTGAGGGTTTCCCCTCACTTTTTGATAGGTTCTTAAACATCGAAACAGGGAGTGAGTCAGAGGCTCATTCCCTATTTCAACATTTTTCTATTATGGTTTTACAACTTCTGCTGCTTCAACCTTACCATTATTCATGGTCATCATGTAAGCTGTTTTGACTGTGTTGTGGTCCGCATCGAAGCTTGTTTGACCAGTTACACCTTCAAAGTCTTTTGTTTTAGCAAGGTTGTCCTTAATCTCACCTGAGTTTTTAGCACCTTTTGCTGCGTTTGCTACAAGGTGAACTGAATCATAAGCTAAGGCTGCAAATGTTGAAGGCTCTTCATTGTACTTAGCACGGTAAGCGTCCAGGAAGGCTTTTGCTTTAGCTGAAACTTCTACAGTAGTTGAGAAGCCTGAGATAAAGTAGATGTTTGATGCTTTTTCAGGAGTTGCTTGTTGTACAAACTCTTCACCGTTGAATCCATCACCACCAACGATTGGCTTGTCAATTCCCATACCACGCGCTTGGTTTACAATTTTACCGGCTTCAGTGTAGTAACCAGGAACGATGATAGCATCAAAGTCTTTCCCTTTCATTTTTGTAAGGGCTGCTTGGAAGTCTGTGTCACCTGCTACGAAAGTTTCATCTGCAACGATTTCACCTTTGTAAGCTTCACGGAAGGCTTTGGCAATACCTTTAGCGTAGTCGCTGGCATTGTCAGTGTAAAGAACAACTTTCTTAGCTTGCAATTTTTCAGAAACATAGTTTGAGATAATTTTTCCTTGGAAGCTATCTTGGAAAGTTCCGATAAAGAGGTAATCTTGACCTTTAGTCAATCCATCTTGAGTCGCACTTGGCGAAATCAATGGAACACCTGCTTTTGTAGCGTTAGCTACCGCAGCTGCAGTCGCACCAGATGTCGCAGGTCCTACGATTGCTGATACTTTAGATTGGGTTACAAGGTTAGTTGTTACTGAAGCTGCCTCAGCTGTTTCAGACTTATTATCTTTATCTACTACTTCGATTTGTTTTCCATCGATACCGCCTGCTGCATTGATTTCATCAACGGCAAGTTGGGCACCTTTTTGTTCAGATGTTCCGTAGGCTGCTACGGCACCAGTTTCCTCGAAGTTAAATCCAATTTTGATTGTCTTTTCCTCTACTGAGTTACCAGCAGCGTTTGACGCTCCAGACTTCACTTCTCCACAGGCTGCAAGAAGTGCTACACTTGCAAGCGCCACAAACGATAGGGCAAATTTTTTCTTCATTTTTTTGTCTCCTTATTCTTAAATAAATAGCATGTTAAGAATATACCGAATTATCAGAAAATTGTCAACACTTTTCTTGAACTTTTTCGATGATAACGTTTTCTTCTCGATAAAGATTGCCCACAAAGGGTGTTTCCAGCTCTTGGATATGACAAACTCTGACTTTTTTTATAAATTTTTCCTTGCTCAAGCGCCCGACCAATTGCTCCACTTCTTGAGTTGGAACATAAAGCTGTAAGTAACGATGTTTCTTGGAATGATAGGTAATATCTCCATAATCCTGCAGTTTTTTGGCATCACGATTATAGTAAAGATAGATAATCAAGCCAGATCGATTGACTTTTTCAAACATGATAAATCCTCTTTCTAAGAAATCTCTCCCTATTATACCAAAAAAAGCAAACCCAGTCGAGTTTGCCTTCTTTGATTATTAGTTCAATGAATTGTTGGCCATGATTTCATCAATAAAGCCATATTCAAGTGTTTCTTGAGCACTCATCCAGTTATCACGTTCTGCATCTGCATGGACTTTTTCGATTGACTGACCTGAATTTTCAGCCAAGATTTTTTCCAAGATGTTACGAGTTTTGAGCAAGTGTTCTGCAGCAATCGCCATATCGGTTTGTTGAGTACCACCACCTGTACCACCCATTGGTTGGTGAATCATGTACTCAGCATTTGGAAGCATAAAGCGTTTTCCTTTTGCTCCACTTGACGCGATGACAGTCCCCATAGATGCTGCCATACCCATAACGATAGTTTGGACATCTGCCTTGATAAAGTTCATGGTATCAACAATTGCCAAACCAGCTGAAACTGAGCCACCAGGTGTATTGACATAAAGGTAAATATCTTTTGTACTATCTTGGGCATCCAAGAAAAGCAATTGGGCAATAACAGAGTTGGCCATGTTGTCTTCAACTGGGCCTGTCAGCATAATGATGCGGTCTTTGAGAAGACGTGAGTAAATATCGTAGGAACGTTCTCCACGGCTTGTTTGTTCAATAACTACAGGAATCATTTATTTCTCCTTTTGAGTTTTAATTTTGTTGGTCAAATGACTGAAGATAAGACTATTATAATATCTAGGTCAAAAAAGGTCAAATTTTTGCTCTGCTTTCATTAGACAGAATCAAAAATTCAACCCCCTTTCACGACTGGAAATACTTTTCCAAGTCATTCTTCTTTTCGATGTTATTTTGTACCGAACAAGCGGTCTCCAGCATCTCCAAGACCTGGAACAATATAACCGTGTTCGTTCAAGCGTTCATCCAAGGCTGCTGTAAAGATTTCTACATCTGGATGAGCTTCTTGAAGAGCTTTTACACCTTCTGGTGCTGATACAAGGCAGACAAATTTGATATTTGATGCGCCACGTTTTTTAAGAGAATCAACAGCCAAGATTGCTGAGCCACCTGTTGCCAACATTGGATCTACTACAAAAATTTGACGTTGGTCAATGTCCTCAGGCAATTTCACCAAATACTCAACCGGTTGAAGTGTTTCTTCATCACGGTACATACCGATGTGACCAACCTTAGCAGCTGGAACCAAGCTCAAGAGCCCATCGACCATCCCGATACCTGCACGCAAGATTGGAACGATGGCCAATTTCTTACCTGCCAATTGTTTTTGAACTGTTTTTGTGATTGGTGTTTCGATTTCCACATCTTCTAGTGGAAGATCACGAAGTACTTCATACCCCATCAACATGGCAATCTCATCTACTAGCTCACGAAAAGCTTTTGTAGAAGTATCTGTACGACGCAAGATTGACAATTTGTGTTGAATCAGTGGATGATTAATAACTTCAATTTTTCCCATTTTTGGAATTCCTTCTTTCAATTTATTCTTCTTATTATACCAAAAAACGGTTTAAAAATCTTTCTAAACCATTTATTTTTGATAATTTTTACATTAGATCTGCCTCTTTAAGAGCTGTCTGTACTGTCTCAAGTGGTAAATGGGTCAATTCTGTCCCTTTTTCTTGATAAAGGTATTGGGCATAGCCATCCATTCGGTACTGGTTGATATAAACCACGCGCTTGCAACCAACCTGCAATAATTGTTTGGTACAGTTCAGACAAGGAAAATGGGTTACATAGGCTGTAAATCCTTTTGGAACACCACGCTCTGCACCTTGAAGGATAGCATTGACCTCAGCGTGAAGGGTACGAACACAGTGGCCTTCGATGACCAAACATTCGTGATCAATACAATGCTCAGTCCCTGACACTGAACCATTGTAACCAGTAGAAATAACCTTATTATCCTTAACCAGAATTGCGCCCACTTTGGCACGTTTACAAGTGGAACGATTGGCAATTAGTAAGGCTTGGGCTGCAAAATACTCATCCCATGCTAGTCTTTTTTCAGTCATATCTCTTCTCCTTTTTCTCTATTTTTTAAAAAATGGCAACCGTAAATCCGCTATCTTTTCAGCAGGTACCTTCATGCCATCCTTGATCCATTTTAGAAGGACAGAGACGATGGCTGAGCTCCAGAAGGAATGAAGATAAGAGCTGACACCTTTTGATTTTCCATGGTATTTTTCTAGAAATTCCTGCATGGCTTGGACAAAGATTTTTTCCAGATGGTAATCCAAGGCCAGTTGAATCACTCTGGCTTCCTTTCTGGCCTCTCGGAAAAGGTGAACCCAGACCATATAAAGGTCTGTCTTTAAATCATAATGATGCAACTGTTCCATAATATTGTGAACAGTTCGTTTAAAGACACTTTCTAAAATCTCCTCTTTGGAATCATAATTGCGATAAAAGGCCGCACGCGAAACGCCTGCACGTTTGACCAATTCAGAAATACTAATCTTGGTCAGGTCCTTTTTTTCCAAGAGCTGCAAGAGGGCTGTTTCGATGGCTTCTCTAGTTAATAAATTGGATTCTTGGTTTGATTTTCTGAGATTTTCAAGAGACTTTTCAGAGATTCTACGTTCAGACATAACATTTTCTTTCTACTTGTCACAACAGACGGATGAGGCTTTTGTTTCAAGGGCTTTCATGATATAATTGTAAAAAAAGACAGAACCTTTGTCAATGTATAACTGACAAAGATGGAGAATTTCTATGACTTGGAAGATTATTGCTGACTCTGGTTGTGATTATCGTCAGCTGGCAAGACCAGCTATTGACACGACCTTTGTAAGTGTGCCCTTAACCATTCAAGTAGCTGATCAGGTCTTTGTTGATGATGCCAATCTTGACATTGACCAAATGATGGAAACCATGTATGCAACTGCAGAAGCTTCAAAATCAGCTTGTCCAAGCCCAGATGATTATTTGCGAGCATTTGAAGGAGCCAAAAACATTTTCCTAGTAACCATCACAGGTACTCTCTCTGGCAGCCACAATAGTGCTCAACTAGCTAAGAATATTTATCTGGAAGAATATCCTGATACTAAAATTCATGTAATTGATAGTTTGTCTGCTGGTGGGGAAGTTGACTTGCTCGTAGAAAAATTGAATGACTTGATTGACCAGGGCCTATCTTTTGAAGAAGTGGTTGAAGCTATCACTGCCTATCAAGAAAAAACCAAGTTACTTTTTGTCCTAGCCAAAGTCGATAACTTGGTGAAGAACGGCCGTTTGAGCAAGCTTATCGGTACAGTCGTTGGCCTTCTCAACATCCGTATGGTTGGAGAAGCCAGTGAAACCGGAACCCTTGAACTACTACAAAAAGCACGAGGTCCAAAGAAATCAGTTCAGGCAGCCTATGAAGAGTTGATAAAAGCTGGATATGCTGGTGGTCGTATTGTCATGGCCCAACGCAATAACGAGAAATGTTGTCAACAGCTTTCAGACCGAATCCATGAAAATTTCCCACAGGCGGATATTAAAATTCTCCCAACCTCTGGTCTCTGCAGTTTCTATGCAGAAGATGGTGGTTTACTGATGGGATATGAAATTGATTAATTGCATTCTTGACAAGAGGTGACCATCATCTCTTGTTTTTTTGTGGTACAATAGAGCTATGAAACATTTTGATACTATCGTCATCGGTGGAGGACCTGCTGGAATGATGGCTACAATTTCCAGTAGCTTTTATGGACAGAAAACCCTCCTCATCGAAAAAAATCGGAAACTTGGAAAAAAATTAGCTGGGACTGGTGGGGGACGTTGCAATGTCACCAACAACGGAACTCTAGATGACCTACTAGCTGGAATCCCTGGAAATGGGCGCTTTCTCTACAGTGTCTTCTCCCAGTTTGATAACCATGATATCATTAACTTTTTTACAGAAAATGGTGTTAAACTTAAGGTCGAAGACCACGGCCGCGTCTTTCCAGCCAGTGACAAATCTCGGACCATTATCGAAGCACTGGAAAAGAAAATCATGGAGCTAGGTGGGCAAATTGCTACTCAAACAGAAATTGTTTCAGTTAAAAAGATAGACGACCAGTTTGTCCTGAAATCACCAGACCAGACCTTTACTTGTGATAAACTCATCGTCACAACTGGTGGAAAATCCTATCCTTCTACTGGCTCTACTGGTTTTGGTCATGAGATTGCTCGTCATTTCAAACACACCATTACCGAGCTTGAGGCTGCCGAAAGTCCTTTATTGACAGATTTTCCACACAAGGCCTTGCAGGGGATTTCGTTGGACGATGTGACCCTAAGCTATGGCAAGCATGTCATCACTCACGATTTGCTCTTTACCCACTTTGGTTTATCTGGTCCTTCTGCCCTGCGTATGTCTAGTTTTGTCAAGGGTGGGGAGGTTCTCTCGCTAGATGTTTTGCCTCAACTTTCTGAGGAGGACTTGGTTGTATTTTTAGAAGAAAATCGAGAAAAAGCTCTAAAAAATGCCTTAAAAACCTTGTTACCAGAACGCTTGGCAGAGTTTTTTGTACAAGGCTATCCTGACAAAGTCAAACAACTGACTGAAAAGGAACGAGAACAACTTCTACAGTCCATCAAAGGACTCAAAATTCCTGTAAGTGGTAAAATGTCTCTTGCCAAGTCATTTGTTACCAAAGGTGGTGTCAGTCTTAAGGAAATCAACCCTAAAACCCTTGAAAGTAAGCTGGTACCTGGACTCCACTTTGCAGGCGAGGTCATGGATATTAACGCCCACACAGGTGGCTTTAACATCACTTCTGCCCTCTGTACCGGCTGGGTGGCAGGCTCAAATCAAATATATAAATAATTGAACGACTAAAATACCAAATAAGAAAGGAAGTCCTTTGGAACATATTATTTTACTAAGAGGTGTTACTCCTAATGGAAAAAATGCTATCTCGAAAATGTCTTATTTAGTAGATATTTTAACAGAAGTTGGTTTTCAACAAGTTCGAACTTATATTCAAAGTGGAAATATCATTCTTGAAAGTGACTTAACCCTAGAAGAAATACGAGAACAGGTTCATACTCTAATAAAGGAAAAAATTGGTGCTGACTTAAAAATGGTAATCAAGAACAAAAGTGATTTTAAAAAAATTGTCCAAGAAAACCCGTTTAGAGAAGACTATCTTTATGACCGTGTACACGTGATTTTTTATCAAGAACCTATTCAAAGCCTCCCTCTAGAAAAATTAAAAATTGATTACGGTGAAGAAGAAATTTGTATCGGTAACCATTGTCTTTACCTCTATCTCCCTAGAACTGCAAAACAAAAGAAACTCCATACCAACTATCTTGAAAAGCTTTTTAATGTAGATTTGACCATGCGAAAACTAAATGTGGTAGAAAAATTATTAAGCAAGTAATACTTGAATTTAGAAAAAATCGGAAGAATACTCCTCCGATTTTATTTTGTCTGAGTTTGGACATATTGAGCAATGACATCTGATGTGTACTGGGCTGTTCCATCTCCAAATTTATCAATATTTTCCTTAAACTCTGGGTTATAGATGTATCCTTTACCGATATGACCGAATACTTCAACGGAGCAGTCGAATCCATAAGTACGAATGGCTTGCAAGAGTTTAGCAGCTTCTTCTTGGTTTTCTGTTGCTGTTACAGGCAGTCCAGCTTGAAGATTTTGTGACAAGGCTCGAAAAACTTGGTTGAAGGCAGCCGTAGCTTCGTTTTCGTGACCTTTTTGGCGCTCGAGCGCTTGGTCCATCACTTCTTGTCCATATTTCTCTACCGCCTCTTGGTGGTATTTTTGATGGTCTTGGTAGTTAAATCCAGCAAATTTCTCTTGAATGCTCATTTCTCTTTCTCCTTTTTGTTCTTGAATGGTTTTTTGCAAGGTTGAAATCAAGGTATTCAGATGTTCCCTTTCTCGAATCAAATAGTCCAACTGCCTGGTCAAATGAGGCAATAAATCTTCCCTTTCTTCCTTTAATAGCTCTGCTATTTTTTCTAAAGAAAAGCCTAGATATTTATAGTAAAGAATGACCTGAAGGCGTTCCAAATCCTCCTGACTGTAGGTTCGATAACCGTTTTCCGACTTTAAAGGAACCAAAAGTCCTATCTTGTCGTAGTGGTGCAGAGTCTTGACAGATACGCCCGAAAGCTGCGCAGCTTCTTTTATATGGTACATGATTTTCTCCTTACATTGATAGTATAACCCCTCCCCTTGGGTCAGAGTCAAGCGTTTTTGTGAATTTTTTTAAATTTTTTGAGAAAGGTGTGAAAACTTGAAAATGGTTTTCTTGACAGACCTTAGAAAACATGATAGGATAGTCAAGTCTATCAATCAAAGGAAAAGCTCATCTTGAGTACTGATGAGGCTATTTGCCAAGGGCAGTAGCTTTTTCTTTTGTAATACTAATTTTAGGAGTTTAACTATGTCTGAAAAATCGCAATGGGGTTCTAAACTGGGCTTTATCCTAGCATCTGCTGGATCAGCCATCGGACTTGGTGCCGTTTGGAAATTCCCCTACATGACTGCTGCTAATGGTGGAGGAGGCTTTTTACTGGTCTTTCTTATCTCCACTATTTTAATCGGTTTCCCCCTTTTGCTTGCAGAATTTGCCCTCGGCCGAAGCGCTGGTGTCTCAGCTATCAAAACCTTTGGAAAACTGGGCAAGAATAGCAAGTACAACTTTATCGGTTGGATTGGTGCCTTTGCCCTTTTTATCCTTTTATCGTTTTACAGTGTTATTGGGGGCTGGATTTTAGTCTATCTAGGCATTGAGTTTGGAAAATTGTTCCAAATTGGTGGAACGGGGGATTATGCTCAGTTATTTACTTCAATCATTTCAAATCCAGCCATTGCCCTAGGAGCTCAAGCAGTCTTTATCTTATTGAATATCTTTATTGTATCACGTGGGGTTCAAAAAGGGATTGAAAGAGCTTCTAAGGTCATGATGCCCCTGCTCTTTATCATCTTTGTTGTCATCATTGGGCGCTCTCTCAGTTTGCCAAATGCCATGGAAGGGGTTCTTTACTTCCTCAAACCAGACTTTTCAAAATTGACCAGTGCTGGTCTCCTCTATGCTCTGGGACAATCTTTCTTTGCCCTCTCACTAGGGGTTACAGCCATGCTGACCTATGCTTCTTACTTGGACAAGAAAACCAATCTGGTCCAATCAGGAATCTCCATCGTAGCCATGAATATCTCGGTATCCATCATGGCGGGTCTAGCCATTTTCCCAGCCATGTCCTCCTTCAATATCCAATCTGAAGGAGGACCGAGCCTGCTCTTTATCGTCTTGCCTCAACTCTTTGACAAGATGCCTTTTGGAACCATTTTCTACATCCTCTTCCTCTTGCTCTTCCTCTTTGCGACAGTCACTTCTTCCGTCGTTATGCTGGAAATCAATGTGGGCAATATCACCAACCAGGACAATAGCAAGCGTGCTAAATGGAGTGTGATTTTAGGAATTTTGACCTTTGTCTTTGGAATTCCTTCAGCCCTATCTTACGGTGTCATGGCTGATGTTCACATCTTGGGGAAGACCTTCTTTGACGCTATGGACTTCTTGGTTTCCAATCTCCTCATGCCATTTGGAGCTCTCTGCCTTTCACTTTTTACAGGCTATATCTTTAAAAAGGCTCTTGCAATGGAGGAACTCCATCTCGATGAAAGAGCATGGAAACAGGGACTGTTCCAAGTCTGGCTCTTCCTTCTTCGTTTCATCATTCCAATCATCATCATCGTGGTCTTTATCGCCCAATTTATGTAATCAAAAAGGACTTGAGTAATGAACTCAGGCCCTTTCTTTTTTATGGATGGCTAACAATCAATTCCAAATCTTGTCCTTCCAAGGTCCAAGCTTCAACATCACTTGGTAGGATAAAGTGGCTACCTTTTTGGATTGGATAGTTTTTTCCGTCAACAGTCAGTTGACCTTGACCAGCTAAGACACTAAACAAGCTGTAGTCAGCTGTCTTTTCGAAGTCAACTTTTCCAGTAATTTCCCACTTGTAAACTGCAAAGAAATCATTGGATACAAGGAGAGTGGAACGCAAATCATCTGCTTTAACAGTTACAGGACGGCTATTTGCAGGCTCACCAATGTTCAAGACATCAATGGATTTTTCAAGGTGAAGTTCACGCAAGTTACCATTATCATCCTTACGGTCAAAGTCATAGACACGATAGGTGGTGTCACTAGACTGCTGGGTTTCAAGAATCAAGATGCCCGCACCAATAGCATGCATAGTGCCACTTGGCACATAGAAGAAATCTCCAGCTTTAACTGGTACTTTTGTCAACAAGGCATCCCAATTCTTGTCCTCGATTTGCTGGCGGAGTTCTTCTTTTGACTTGGCATTGTGACCGTAGATAATCTCTGAACCTTCGTCTGCAGCGATAATATACCAGCATTCTGTTTTTCCAAGCTCGCCTTCATGCTCTAGTCCATAGGCATCGTCTGGGTGAACTTGTACACTGAGCCAGTCGTTGGCATCCAGAATCTTGGTCAACAGTGGAAATACAGGTTCTGGACGATTGCCAAACAATTCACGGTGTTCTGCATACAAAGTAGCTAGGTCTGTCCCCTCAAAACGACCATTGGAAACTTTAGAGACTCCATTTGGATGGGCTGAGATGGCCCAATATTCTCCGATTTTTTCACTTGGGATGTCGTAACCAAACTCATCACGTAGCTTGGTTCCACCCCAGATTTTTTCTTGCATAACTGATTGTAAAAATAATGGTTCTGACATGTCGATCTCCTGTCTGATTTTTCTCCCCTCATTATAGCAAAAAGCTCCATCTAATTGAACTCTTTTTCACATATTATAAAGTAGGGAGAAGATTTTATAAAAATAGTGAACAAATGTGCTCTACTCAATGCTTGCACCATTGCTGGCAATGACATCCTTGTACCAGTAGAAGGATTTCTTCTTGCTACGTTTGAGGCTTCCATGACCAGCATTATCTCGATCTACATAGATAAAGCCATAGCGCTTGTTCATTTCGCCTGTTCCAGCTGAAACCAGATCGATACAGCCCCAAGTCGTATAACCAAGCAAGTCAACGCCATCTTGGTAAATGGCATCTCGCATGGCCTTGATATGAGCCTCTAAGTAAGCAATCCGATAGTCATCTGCTACATGACCATTCTCATCCGGTGTATCCATAGCACCTAGACCGTTTTCCACGATGAACATTGGCTTTTGGTAACGATCCCAGATAGCATTGAGGGTGATACGAAGACCAAGTGGGTCAATCTGCCATCCCCATTCTGAGGATTCAAGATAAGGATTTTTGAGAGAGGCAAAGATATTTCCAGCAGTTAATTCTTTAACTTCTGGATCACCTGAGGCTACTAGACTTGCATAGTAAGAGAAGGAAACAAAGTCAACAGTATTGTCCTTCAACAACTCTAAATCTTCTGCAGTCATTTGAATCTCGATTCGCTCACGCTCCCACTGCTTCTTGGCGTAGTTTGGGTATTCCCCACGCGCTTGAACATCAATGAAGAAGTAACTCTTGCGGTCTTCCTCCATGGCTGCCCAGTAGTCTCTTGGATGGGCTGTGTTAGGATAGTATTGCCCTGCAGCCAACATACATCCCACCTTATTTTCTGGGTCAATTTCGTGGGCAATCTTTGTCGCAAGAGCTGAAGCTACCAACTCATAGTGTGCAGCCTGATATTTAACCAGTTCTTGATTTTCTCCTTCTTCAAAACAGAGCCCAGCTCCCATAAAGGGGGCATGGAGAATCATGTTGATTTCGTTGAAGGTAAGCCAATATTTGACCAAACCCTTATAGTGGGTAAAGAGTGTGCGACAAAGTTTTTCATAGAAGTCTAACATCCGACGATTGCGCCAACCACCGTACTCTGTAATCAAGTGCATAGGACAGTCGAAATGAGTGATAGTCACCAGAGGTTGGATACCATACTTGTGGCACTCCTTAAATAAATCCTCATAAAAGGCTAGACCAGCTTCATTTGGCACTGTTTCGTCACCCTTAGGAAAAATCCGAGTCCAAGCAATGGATAGACGATAAGTCTTAAAGCCCATTTCCGCAAAAAGGGCAATATCTTCCTTGTAATGATGGTACATATCAATAGCTTGCTTGGCTGGGTAAAAATAGCCCTCCTCAAACGAAAACATCTTTTTCTGACCTGTGATAATGGCTTCACGATCTGGACCGATGGGGACGACATCCACATTCGCCAATCCACGACCTTCTAAATTATAAGCACCCTCACACTGGTTGGCAGCTGTCGCTCCGCCCCACAAGAAACCATCCGGAAAAGTCAGTTTTTCGGTCATAACTCTACTCACTTTCTTATTTGCTTGTTCATTTACTTATATTATAACTTATTCTGTAAACCTTTTCTTATAAAATACTGTGACATACTGATACTATTCTACTATTTAAGTTTATCAGATTGTTTTTTAAAAAATTATCCTCTAGAAAAAGTAAATAGCCTCCCCTGAAACAAAAAAGAAGACTGAAAACTAGTCTCCTCTGTTCCTTTTAAATCAAAGCTGTAATAACCGTCACTAGGCCAAAAATAATACCTGGTGCATTAGCTGCTGCAAGGGGGATATCTCTTTCTTTTTTGAAAAGACCGTAGTAAACCCAGAGACTACAGTTGATGGCAGCAACCAAGGGCTGGATGAAATTTCCTTTTTGACCAGCCAGATTGTTCATGATTTGTGGGAAGTAAGACACATACATCATAACAGACATAAAGGTCGCTACCCAACCTAAAATTTTCATTTGTTTTTCAGACATTTTCAAAACCTCTTTCATTTTTACTGAATCTTATTTTAAAATATTCTTTCAAAACAATCAAGTCTTTAAAACTTTTGTTATAAAGATATAAACTATCACAATCTTGTTATAAGAAAGAGGGAACAGAAAAAAGACCGAATTGCTCCGTTCTGTTTACTCAATCAAATATTAGAAAATGAATACTCCTTTTCAATGAATCGATTGATTGATGGTAAATAAGCCGTTAGAAATTATTGACAGTATCGAAATTTTCTAGTAAAATGAATTTTGTTAATACCTAAATGGTGTGTAGTTTTCTATCAACATAGTCAGGAGAAAAGGAACTTATGCTAAAAAAATTTAATGAATTGTCACTGAAAGATAAGGCTTATCTAATTGGCGGTTTGAGCTTATTAGTCATTGTGATCTCATTTGGTCTACTCAATCGTCAAACAGTAACTGTCAGTCTTGTCTTTACACAACTATCTGCTCCCTTGATTTTGGTGATTTTTACTTGTCTAGTAATCGGGATCATTGCTGGTAGTGCTATTGGTATTAGCTATCACCATAACAAGACTCAAGATCTGAGAAGCCGCATTGCTGAAGCAGAAGCGACTATCAATATAAAAGACAGGGAGCTTGTCCAGTACGAGGAACAGGTGCAACAATTAAAACAGGAAGCCAAACAATAAGTGTAGAAATCATAACCACCCGTGAAAACGGGTGGTTTTTTGTCTCGCACCTAACGGAGCGAGACGGACTGAAAGTCGCATAAATACAAAAAAGATCGAATTGCTCCGATCTTTTTAAGTTTCACTCCAAGAATGTTTAGATAAAAAATTTGATAATAGAATTACCTACTTCATACGATAAAAATCAATCACTAGACCAGCAGGCCCTTTAACTAATAAGGACTCTGTTCCCCAATCCGTTTCACAAAGACCGTGTAAAATCTCGACACCGATCTCTTTTAAACGTTGGTAATTCTGATTTAGATCCTCAATCTCAATATGAAGAATGATTCCTGACTGAAAATCTTCCAAAGGAATCAAATGATTTTGGGACAACATCAGACAGTGACTGCCAATCGTAAACTGAGCAAAACTGTCATCAACATAATCGGACTTTTTATCCAAAATACGCTCCAAGTCAGCACAGACTTGTGGAACATCTGAAACGATAATATCTAATTGATTTAAATTCATTTACTATCCTCCATAAAAAGACCGGATTACTCCGATCTTTTTAAGTTCCACGAAGGAATTATTTAATTGCGCGTGATTGCAAACCTTCTTCTTCCAAGAAGAGACGGAATGGTACGAGTTCTTCTGCTTCGTATTTTTCCTTGAAGGCTTTGATTGCTTCTTCTGAGTGAAGTTTTGGATCCAATTCAAGTACTTCTACTGGAAGTGGACGGTGTTCAGTGATGCGAGCATCGATAACAACAGTTTTACCTTCTTTGCTCAATTTAACAGCTTCTGCAACAACTGCATCGATGTCTTCGATACGGTCAACTGTAAATCCAACAGCTCCTTGAGCTTCAGCAATTTTAGCGTAGTCAGCATTAGGGAAGTCACAACCAAACAAGTGTTTGTTTGTGTCTTCGTATTTGTCCTTGATGAAGGCATATTTACCATTTGAGAAGACAACGTTGATAACTGGAAGGTCGTATTGAACGTTTGTGATAACGTCTGGGTAGCACATGTTGAATGCACCGTCACCCATGATGTTCCATACTTGGCGATCTGGATTGTCTTTCTTAGCAGCAATACCACCAGGAAGGGCAATACCCATTGTCGCAAAGAGTGGAGATGTACGCCACATGTTCTTAGGTGTCATGTGAAGGTGACGAGTAGATGTTTGAGTAGTGTCACCTACGTCGATTGAATAGATAGCGTCTTGATCAGCATGTTTGTTGATTGCATTGTAAACTTGGTACAATTGCAATTCACCCTCAGTTTTACCTTCGAGTTTGTTCATGTAATCGCGCCAGTTTTGGTTATTCTTAACGTTTGCACGCCACCATGGAGTAGATTCAACTGGATTCACTTTGTCAAGGATTGCTTTCGCTGCTTGACCTGCATCACCAAGGATTGAAGCGTCTAGGGCATGACGTTTACCAAGTTTGTAAGGGTCGATATCGACTTGGATGAATTTTTCAGTATTCTTAAATGCTTCGTAAACTTCAGCAAATGGGAAGTTTGAACCAAGGAAAAGAACTGTGTCTGCTTCAAAGACCACTTCGTTGGCTGGTTTCCAACCAACACGGTAAGCAGAACCAGTCAAACCTTCATAGTTCCATTCGAAAGCTTCAAAGTTTTTACCAGTTGTGATGATTGGTGCTTTGATTTTACGTGACAATTCAGTGATTACTTCACCAGCTTTAACACCACCGTAACCAGCATAGATAACTGGACGTTCAGCATTGTTCAAGATTTCAACAGCTTTGTCGATTTCAACTTCGTTCAAAGCAGGAGCGATGAATGAACGCTCGTATGAACCTGATCCATAGTATGAGTTTTCGTCGATTTCTTGGAAACCGAAGTTTACTGGGATTTCAACAACAGCTGGACCTTTTTTAGAAACTGCAGCACGGCAAGCTTCGTCAATAACTTTTGGCAATTGCTCAGCGTAAGCTACACGTTTGTTATATACAGCGATACCGTTGTACATTGGGTTTTGGTTCAATTCTTGGAAAGCATCCATGTTGAGTTCGTTAACTGGACGTGATCCAAGGATTGCTAGGAATGGAGTGTTATCCATAGCTGCATCGTAAACACCGTTAATCAAGTGAGTCGCACCTGGACCACCTGAACCAACTGCAACCCCGATTGAGCCGCCGAATTTAGCTTGCATAACCGCTGCAAGAGCACCTGTTTCTTCATGGCGAACTTGCAAGAAGCGGATATCTTTGTCTTCAGCCAAAGCGTCCATCAATGAGCTGAGTGTTCCTGATGGGATACCGTAGATTGTGTCTACGCCCCATGTTTTCAATACATTAAGCATTGCTGCAGATGCAGTAATTTTCCCTTGAGTCATAATGATAACTCTCCTTCAAATATTTTTAAATCTACTAAAAAAGGTTTCATATAGTTTTTGAAAACGTTTCAGTAAATTTTTACATTACTAATTTATCACATTTATTTTTAGTTTACTAAGAATCTGCTCAGAAGTTTTTATTCTCTATTACAGTACAGTTTGAAAACGTTTTTAGCTTCTGTTTTATAATAAAAAGCGAGCAAGCCCGCTTTTAATCTATTTTACTAAAGTTTAGTAAGAGTGAACTAGTCAGAACAGATACAGAACTAAAGGCCATGGCTAGACCAGCTAGTTCTGGATTGAGGACCAGTCCAACACCAGAAAAGACTCCTGCTGCAATCGGAATTCCGGCGACATTGTAGATAAAGGCCCAGAAAAGATTGAGCAGAATTCGATTAAAGGTTTTCTTACTCATGTCAAAGGCACGAACCACGCCTAGGAGGTTATTGGTTGTCAACACTAAATCTGCTGACTCGATAGCGATATCCGTTCCAGCTCCCATAGCAATCCCCACATCTGCTACACTAAGGGCAGGAGCGTCATTGATACCGTCCCCAACAAAGGCTACTTTGCCAGCCGCTTGTAGTTTATGGATTTCATGGGCTTTTTCTTCTGGCAAGACACCTGCAATGACCTCTTCGATTCCGATTTGATCTGCAATAGCACGCGCCACACCTGCATTATCTCCTGTCAGCATGACTGTTTTAAGACCTCTTTTTTTCAACTGACTGATGGCAAGCTTAGCATTTTCCTTAGGAATATCTTGCAGAGCAAGCAAGCCTTTGATTTCATTCTCAACAGCCAAGAACACAACTGTCTTAGCTTCTTTTTCCAGTTGTTCTAGTTTTTCTTGATAAATGCTAGAAATATCCATGCCATCCAGCATTTTAGCATTTCCAAGCAAAACTTGTTTTCCATTGATTTGCCCTGAGACACCTTTTCCGTGCAAGGCTTGGAAATTTTCAACAGTGTGAAACTCAAGTCCAGCTTCACTCGCTCGTTTCACAACGGCTTCAGCCAGTGGGTGTTGAGAAGCTTCTTCCAAGGAAGCTGCCAATCCAAGCACTTCTACTTCGTCGCCGATGATATCCGTGACCACAGGTTTCCCTTCCGTCAAAGTCCCAGTCTTATCAAAGACGATAGTTTGAACTTTCTGGATTTCCTGTAGAACCGTTCCATTTTTGAGGAGAACTCCCATCTTGGCACTGCGACCTGTCCCCACCATAAGGGCTGTCGGTGTTGCAAGTCCCAAGGCACAAGGGCAGGCAATAATCAGAACTGCTACTCCATATAGAAGCGAAGACACAAAGCTCGCTCCAAGCACAACTACACTATCCCTGAGCAAGACGAACCAAACCCAAAAGGTCACAATCCCTAAAATGACAACTGCTGGGACAAAAATCCCTGAAATTTTATCTGTCAAGTCCTGAATCGGCGCACGACTTGTCTGAGCTTTCTTCACAAAATCCACAATCTGAGCCAAAACAGTTTCTGAACCAACTTTTTCTGCTCTAAAAACAAGTGTTCCACTATTATTAATGGTTGAACCAATGACGGTATCTCCAACTGTCTTGTCCACAGGCAGACTCTCACCTGTCACCATAGACTCATCAATACTAGAGATACCTTCTACTACGACACCATCAACCGCAATCTTTTCACCGGGACGCACTCGAATCAGGTCACCTACCTTGACTTGCTCCAAAGGAACTTGAACATAGTTATCCTCACGCAAGACTTCTGCAGTTTTAGCCTGCAAGTCAAGTAATTTCTCCACAGCTTGGGAAGTATTTTTCCGCATTTTCTCCTCAAAAACGGCTCCCATAAGAACAAAGAAGAAGATAAACGCAGCACTTTCAAAGTAAACGGGGAGGCCAACGAAGAGGGCAACTAAGCTATAGAAATAGGCCACTAGGGTTCCCAGAGCAACCAAGGTATCCATGTTGGCATTGTGCTTTTTAAAACTAGCCCAAGCACTTTGGATATAAGGACCACCTGCTACTAGCATAATCGGTGTTGTGGCTAAAAAGGTGCCCCAACGCATGACTTGGTGACTAATTCCTCCTGTCGACATCCCAATCATGAGGATCACAAGAGGCACAGTAAAGATACTAGTAATCCAAAAACGCTGTAAAAGTGATAGAGATTTTCGAGTCTTCTCAACAACTGTATAACTCCCCTTTTGCATCTTCATACCACAAGAAAATTCATGTTGACCTAATTCTTGAGGTGTAAAACGAATGACTTTCTCCTCATCTATGCCGATTGGTTCTAAGATGCCTTCTTCTTCAAACAGAATTTCCTTGTAACAGTTTGAAGGAGTTGCTCGATGAAAGGTAATCTCAGCAGGAACTCCTTTTTGCAGTTGAATATGAGCTGGATGGTAGCCTTTGTCTGCCGTGATACGGATTTTTTGAACACCATTTTCAAGACTTGCCTTTACAATTTCAGTCATATCATTCTCCTATTCTACAATCATCTTGCCGTGCATCATATTCATGCCACAAGAGAAACCATACTCTCCAGCCTGCTCAGGCGTGATTTCCACTACATACTCTTCCCCCATAGGCAGGTCCGCATGTACACCAAAATCTGGAAAAACAATTTGGTCCAGACAGGGTGAAGGGTCCTTACGGTCAAAGACAATACGGGCTGGCACTGATTTCTTGAGGATAATCAACTCAGGCGTATAGCCTCCCATGACTTCCACTCGAATCTCTTGGTAGCCCTTTTTTTGCTGGGCCTTTTGTCCAAATTTTTCAGGCTTTTTGAAAAACCAGAACAAGATAAACGCGATAAGGGCAATACAAATAATGGTTACAATACTATTTAACATGACGTCTCCTTTACATACAATTACATCTTACTTCTGTTACAGCGCTTGATCTCTTCTCTGAAATCACAGCTTCTAAGTCTTCCAAGTCAGCTAGAGTAAAATCACATTCAGCAATCAAATCAGCCAACAAGTTCCTAATCCTACGAGAACAAACCTTGTCCTTGATATCTTGGACAAGTAAATCCCGACTTTGGTCCAAAGTTAAAAGAGCTGAATAAACAAAGGACTTACCTTCTTTTTTCCTCGTCAGACACTCTTTCTCAACCAAACGAGCCAAAAGAGTTTGAATGGTTGACTTGGACCAGTCGAACCGCTCTGCCAGAACCCTGATCAAATCCGTACTGGTCTGTTCGCCCTGCATCCAAATAATCTTCATGACCTGCCATTCTGCATCTGAAATCTGCATTAGCACACCTCCAAAATCTACATTTGTCAATTACAATTATCAGTATACTCTTAAAATCTACATTTGTCAACTATGAAATTAATCTTTTCTTTGAAAAATTGAATTTTAACCCTATGATAAAGGATTTGCAGTCAAATCTTACTATATAAACTATGAAAATATGCTATACTAAAGAAAAAAGAAAACAACCACTAGGGGTGCGTAAAGCTGAGATTAACGACTGTTAGACCCTTTGACTCAATCTAGGTAATGCTAGCTGATGGAAGTGGAAATGATAATGGGGACTAGCAGTCTTCTATTGCCTTTCTAAAACAGACTAGCTTGTTCTTAAGAATACAAACTTCAGTTGGTTGGGAGGTTTTAGATGACTTATTTACCCGTTGCTTTGACCATTGCAGGGACTGACCCTAGTGGTGGTGCTGGCATTATGGCTGACTTAAAGTCGTTCCAAGCTAGAGATGTCTATGGAATGGCCGTTGTGACCAGTCTTGTCGCTCAAAATACCAGAGGTGTTCAATTAATCGAGCACGTTTCTCCTCAAATGTTGAAAGCCCAATTGGAGAGTGTCTTTTCTGATATTCCACCTCAGGCTGTAAAAACTGGCATGTTGGCAACTACTGAGATCATGGAGATCATCCAGCCCTATCTTAAAAAGCTGGATTGTCCCTACGTCCTTGACCCTGTTATGGTCGCAACAAGCGGAGACACCCTGATTGATACCAGTGCCAGAGACTACCTAAAAACAAATCTACTTCCCCTTGCAACTATTATTACTCCCAATCTTCCTGAGGCAGAAGAGATTGTTGGCTTTTCAATCCATGATCCTGAAGACATGCAGCGTGCCGGTCGCCTGATTTTAAAAGAATTTGGTCCTCAGTCTGTTGTCATCAAAGGAGGCCATCTCGAAGGCGGTGCCAAGGATTTCCTCTTTACCAAGGAGGACCAATTTGTCTGGGAAAGTCCACGAATTCAAACCTGTCATACACATGGTACTGGATGTACCTTTGCTGCAGTGATTACTGCTGAACTAGCCAAGGGGAAAACCCTCTATCAAGCAGTCGATAAAGCCAAGGCCTTTATCACGAAAGCCATCCAAGACGCCCCTCAACTCGGTCATGGTTCTGGCCCAGTTAACCATACAAGCTTTAAAGATTAAAAAAACTCTCTAGTTCCTACTTTAAGGGAATTAGAGAGTTTTTATACTCTTCGAAAATCTCTTCAAACGACGTCAGCTTTATCTGCAACCTCAAAGCTGTGCTTTGAGCAACCTGCGACTAGCTTCCTAGTTTACTCTTTGATTTTCATTGAGTATTAATTAGGAAATAATGTCATCCAACTTTGTTAAAAGGGCTTGCGTTTTGGCCTCTATATCTTCTGCTTGCATTAAATCACGTACGACAGCTACACCAGCTATACCCGTGCCGATAAGTTGGTCAATATTCTCTGATGTCAAGCCGCCAATAGCAACTACTGGAATGGCGACCCTTTGGCAAATTGTTTTCAAGGTTGAAATCAGGGTGATAGGCGCATTTTCCTTGGTGGTTGTTGGGAAAATGGCTCCTGTTCCCAAGTAATTCGCCCCTCCTTCTTCTGCCTCAAGGGCTCTTTTTACAGTTTTAGCTGTGACACCGAGGATTTTTTCAGGGCCCAAGACTTGTCTGGCAACCGAAACTGGTAGTTCATCGTCTCCGATATGCAGACCAGCAGCATCAACCGCGAGACAGACATCCAAGCGATCATCGATTATCAGGGGTACCTGATAGGCATCTGTTATTTCCTTGACTTGCTTTGCCAGTTGATAATATTGATTGGTTGTGAGATTTTTTTCTCGTAATTGGACTATGGTAACCCCTGAACGGCAAGCCTTCTCAATCTTTTCAAGAAAACTTTCCACGGAATCTTGGTAGCGATTTGTTACCAGGTACAGTCTAAGCGCCTCTCTATTCATAAACATCTCCTTTGATAGCATCTAGCCAGTTTTCATCTCTTTTGAGGAGTGAAAGCTGATTGAGTACTTGGTAACGAAATTCTTCCAATCCCATTCCTTGAACAACTATTCTCTCAGCAGAGATATTAAGATAAGAGACCGCTAGACAAGAAGCTTCAAAGGCAGTCTTTCCTTGGCTGAGGAAAACGGCTGTCAAGGCTCCTACTAAGTCTCCTGTCCCTGTTATCCAGTCTAATTCAGCACAGCCATTTCCCAATATAGCAACTTGATTTTCTGAAACGATGAGGTCATTGGGGCCTGTGACTAAGAATGACATACCTGGATAGGTCTGACACCAGTCTTTCAAAACTTGAAGTAAATCCTCAGTTTCTTGATCTTTAGCACTCGCATCGACCCCAACCCCGTGGTGTTTTAAGCCAACAAGACTTCGGATTTCTGACATGTTTCCTTTAAGGACCGTAGGTCTATAGTCTAAAAGGTCTTCAACTAAGCTCTTACGAATGGATGAAGCCGTTACGCCAACCGCATCTACTACCATTGGGAGACAAACTTGATCTGCATAAGAAGCTGCCATACGGATTGCTTTTTCCTTCTCAGCTGACAAATGCCCCAAATTGATGAAGAGTGCCTGGCTTTGCTTAGTAAAATCAAGAACCTCACGGGGATCATCTGCCATAACTGGTTTACATCCCAGAGCCAAAATCCCATTTGCTAGCATCTCACAAGAAATCTCATTTGTAATACAGTGAATGAGGGAACTATAGCCTATAGGAAAAGGATTTGTAAATGCCTGCATCAGTCTATCCTTTCATCAAAGAAATATCCCTGAACTTTTTTAAAGAATTCCTGCTTGATTAAAAATCGAAAGGCAATAAAGGAAATCGCTGTACCAATCAAGGTTGCTCCGAAAAATCGAGGAGTGTAGATAAACCAGCTAAGCTTAGCGGCCGATCCTGTAAAGAGTACCATAACAGGATAGGAAACAATAGAACCAATAATACCTGTTCCCAAAATTTCTCCCAAGGCAGAAAAGTAAAATTTTCGACCATACTTATAAAAGAGACCTGCTAGAAGGGCTCCAAAAGTCGCTCCTGTTAGAGCTAAAGGCGGAATTCCTTGAGTCGTCATACGGATAAAGGCTGTCACTGTAGCCATAGCCAAGGCATAAACAGGTCCCATCATGATTCCTGCTAGAATATTGACTACACTGGACATCGGTGCCATTCCCTCAATCCGAAAGATAGGCGTAAGGACTACATCAAGGGCAATCATCATGGATAAAATGGTTAATTTGTGAACCTGTAATTGGTGCTTTCTCATATTTCTATTCTTCTCCTGTTTCTAAAGACTGTAAATCGCTTTTCCATGTCTGGTGTTGGTAGGCCATTTCCCAAAACTTAGCTTCCATATGAACACTGATGTGGAAGGCATCTAGCATTTTTTTCTTGTCTGTCTCGTCACTTTCTCGATAGAGTTGATTGACCAGAGCCTCTTCCTCTCTGATCTGTTGCTCTAACTCATCCGTAATATAAGTTTCAATCCATTGTTGGTAGAGAGGATTTGGTGATGGTTTAAGATTAAGTGATTTGCCTATATCATGATATAGCCAAGGACAAGGCAGCAAGCTCGCAAAGGCAATGGCTAGATTTGCTTCTTCAAATTGCCGATAAATGTGAGAGATATAATGATAGCAGGTTGGAGCGATTGGATGTTGCTCCATTTCCTGATCGCTGATTTCCAATTCCTTGAAAAATTGTTGGCGGATAAATAACTCACCTTCCACTAGACTCTGAGCATTTTGTTTCAAGAGTCTTTTCATCTCTTGGTTGGAAGTCTTTTCAGCCAAGAGGTGATAGGCTTCTGAGAAGGCCTTCAAATAGTAGGCATCCTGAATCAAATAATAGCGAAAGATGGACGGGTCTAAATTTCCCTCTTGCAACTGTAAAACAAAGGGGTGATGAAAGGAAGCCTGCCAAGCTTCCTTGGATAATTCCATCGCAATATCTGTAAATTCCATAATAACTCCTTTATAAAAATAGACTGGTTTGAAGCAATAAAAAGAAAAGCAGGTAGATGAATAGTGTCCTTTGAGGAATATAAAAAGTCCGATAGCTATTCTCCACCTGTGCATGTTCGTCATATCCATGCGCCGATAGGGCTCTCAGGTAAAGATGGCGCCATCTAAAGACTGTCATCAGAACCTTGCTGTAAATCAAGGGAGACCAAAAATGCAGTTCTTGACCACGTAATAGGCAAGCTTCCTTGAGGGACTTGATTTCTTGCTGAATGAGAGGAAAGGAATTAAATACCACAATCAAGGCATAAGCCCATGACCGTGATAGCCCCTTTTGAGCCAAGTACAAGAGAAGCTCTTTTAAGGAAATAGAGGAAACAAAGACAAGACCAATACAAACGGTCACAAAGGCCCTCGTTCCAAGCATGACTGCCTGCGAAGCATCTCCATGTAACTGAACTGCCCAGTAGTTGGCCAAAGATGGCAAAATGGCGAGTAGAATCATCCAAGCCAACATCTTAAATCGACGGTAATAGAGCATAAAGAGAATACAAAATGCAACTACCGAGAGATTAAGAGCAATCGAAGGAATGAAAGATGTTTCCAAGGATAAAATCAGCAAGAAGAGACTGATAATCGGTGTCTGGGTTGCTACTTTGACCATACTATCTCACCTCCCCTTGGATATTACTACTCTGAGATGTGAGTGGTTTGGTAATTGTCACTTCTTTCACATGACTGAGACCTTGACTAGTCATCTCAATCCAATAATCAACCACAGAGATCAAGGGATCTAAACGATGGCTAATAATCAGAAAACTTCTTCCTTGATTTCTGTCCTCCACAATCCACTGACAAAAATAATGGCAAGCTCTATCATCCAAACCTGCAAAAGGTTCATCTAGCAAGATCACAGAAGCCTTGCTGGTCAAGATGGTCAAGAGCTGAAGAATCTTTTGCTGACCACCACTTAATTGATAGGGACTCTTATCGAGTACCTGCTCCAGATCAAAATATCGTAAAGCTTGGAGAATTCGTTGATTTCTTTCAGAATCAGGTCCATCTAATTGAAGTTCCTCTCGCAGACTGACTCGGATAAACTGCTTCTCAGCTTCCTGAACAACACCCGTCAAGTCACGATACAAACTCTTTTTCTTTTTCAGGACTGTCCCCTTCCAAGTAATTCGTCCTTTATACTTTTGAAATTGAAGAATAGACCGAAAGAGGGTTGATTTCCCGACACCATTGTCACCCAAAATACAGGAAATTCCTTGGTAAAATGTAAAATTCACAATCGAAAAGAGGGGGTAATTACCCAGCTCACAAGTCACACGGTCCATATGGAATAGTTCTGGGCTAGAAGCAACTCCCTTTGAAGAAACCTGTGTCATCTCAGAGGAAGGAATTTGATTTATTTCCCTTAGTTGCCCGTCTCTTAGCTCCACCATATGGTTGATATAGGCTTCATAGTCCGTTAAATCATGGTCGCACAAAATAACTGTCTTCCCATTAGAAGCCAACTCTTTTAGAATCTCCAATATCTCTATCCTACTCTTGCGGTCAATGGAGGCGAAGGGCTCATCCAAGAGATAGACCCTAGGATTCATAGCAAAGAGAACAGCCAAAGCAGCCTTTTGCTTTTCTCCACCTGATAAGTGATGAATTGGACGGTGCAATATTGCCTTGCAGCGACATTGCTGGACAACCTCTGCTATTTTAGAATCAATTTCCTGAACGGGATGCCCAATATTTTCCAAGGTAAAAATCATCTCCTCAAACAAGTTCTCCATGGTAAATTGATGATTGGGATTTTGAAAGAGAATACCAACCGTCTGGACACGTTCGATGATAGAAAGCTGACTGACCTCGCTCCCATTTATCAGGACTTGACCGCTATAGGGAAGAGAACTGACTTGGGCAATCATTTGAAAGAGGCTGGATTTTCCTGAACCACTGCTCCCAACTAACAAGGTAAAGGCTTGCGCATGAAAAGTAAAATCAAGCGGCTCAGGGAAGATTGGTGACTGAATCGCTCGTAGTTCCAGCCCCATCTATGCCTTGCCTCCAGCTGCAAACTGATGATAGAGTTTGACAATGGCACGAACCAAGATGGTACAGAAGAAAAAGACGGAAATAAAACGTACTACAAGCAAGGAAAGGACAAAAGGAAGGGAGAAGGCATAGTAACCTAACTTAATGTACTCATAGACAAAGCTAACAAGCGTAATCCCAATACTATTGGCAGTTAGAGAGAGCCAACTTTCATAGCGATTCTTGGTTACGATAAAACCAAGTTCACTTCCCAAACCTTGAACCAAGCCAGACAAAAGAGCGCCTAGACCGAATTGGCTACCATAAAGGACTTCAGCAAGCGCAGCTAGTACTTCACCAATCGTTGCGCTTCCCACTCTTGGAACAAAGATGGCCGCAATGGGCGCAGCCATACACCAGAGACCAAAGAGGATTTCATTGGCAAAGGCCTGCAAGCCAAGAGGGGCTAAAATCAGAGTGAGGACATCAAACAGATAGCCGGATCCTACAAAAACGCCACCAAAAAAGATAGACAAGAAAGCAAGTAAAATAACATCTTTTAACTGCCATTTTTTCAACATAAAAAACTCCTTTTTTAAAGAAAAGTGGGGCATTCAATGTGAGCTACCTAAATGCTTTGTATCATCTTCATCCAGTTTCGTAAAAGAAAAAACTCTAATTACAGATAGGAATTAGAGTTCAGCTTACAAGATTAGACGGTTAGTTTCTATAAATACAAAACCATTTCACATTTCCCTTCGCCAGTCTTAACTGTATCAGGTTCAATGGGTATCATCTCAGCCTAAA
>NZ_JVJI01000098.1:0-32051 GCF_001072665.1 Streptococcus pseudopneumoniae
TTTTTTCTCGATAGCTTCAGTCAGGCTAGCCATAGCCTTATCGTAATTGATTTCAGGCTGTTCAGGTTGTTTTGGTTCAACTGGTTGTTCTGGACTTGTTTCGTCTCCAGGTTTTTGGTAATTTTCGTCTTTGCTAAGAATATCTTGCAAAGCAGTGACTGTTGACATCACATCTTGTACATTTACAGTATCAGAACTTAATTGTGCAGTGAGTTTATCAAGATTAGACTTAAATGCTTGGCGTGCAGTTGCTGTATTTTTCAAACCACTTGGATCAAAGTTAGATAAGTCGTCTTTCCATTTAGAGAGAGATTGAAGGATTTGTGTTTTGCTGTAGAGTTCACTTCCTTCACCACGAGTGATGAATTGATCCACCTGGATACCGATGTTTCGAGACAAATCGTTTCGATCAGGATCTAGTTGAAGGGTGACTGCGTGCAAGTTTTCATCAAGACCTTTTAGGCTAACCAGAGTTTGATTGCCTTGGCGTTGAGCAGCGTGACCGCTAAAGTATTTCTTGCCCTCAATAGTCGACGCATTTCCCATGCCGTCTTGGTAAGGAACTTCTTTGCCATCTAGGAAGACTTTGTAGATACCATGATTTGGATCAACATAGCCCTTGATATCAAGTCCAGTACCGTAGAAGTAGGCTGTGACAGTTGTCTTTTTCTTTTGTTCATCAGTTAAGCGACCAAAGGAAGCCCAAGACTCCGTTTTTTGGTACTTGTCTGCTGAATTGGTTTCATGGTGCCAGCCAGGACTGTAATCCAACTGACTAGCTTGGTCATCATAACTTGTTTGATCCTTGATCAGCAATTCAGCTTTCATCACTTGGATGGTTGCATCGGTAGCAAAACCGAGTAAAGCACCATCAGAAACAGAAGTGAGCTTGGCTTTGAAGTCAAAGATAGAGTCGGCTTGTTCTGTAAAGTCAATCGTTGGGATGGTAACAGTCTTTTCTGTTTCTCCATCTTCAAAAGTCACATCTTGAGTTGTATCTTGGTAAACTTTACCGTGAACCCCAGTTCCAGGTTCTGTGATGAAGCGAACAGTAGCAGTACCCTTGCTTCCACCAACACGTTTAATTTTAACAGTGACTGGTTTTCCTTTTTCGACTTCGTAAGAAGTTGCTTCAAGCTCAAACATACCCTTGCTGTTATTGTTTAGAGTGTAGATTCCTTCTGTAGCAATTGGTTCACCTGTTTTATTAACAAGGGTAATGGTATGTTGGCCAGGTGCTAAATCGTCTGTTTCATATACTTTTTGGCTGCGTTTACGGCTAGTGTTCTTAGTTTGCACATCCGCAACTTTTTGGCCATCAACGTAGACGGACATTTCTCCATGACCTGGGTCAACTGTAGAGACGACATAGGCCTTGGTTCCTGTGAAAGTATAGCTTACTTTGGCATCTTTTTGATTGGTCCACATAGAAGTGCCACGAACACCTTCAGATTCATTGTACCAAGTTGTACCGGCTGTATCCGCTGTTGTATTTGAGTGGTATTCAAGTCCAAGAGGGTAGCCGTCTGTCTTTTCGATACTACTTGGTGTCTTGTAGACTGAGAAGTTGGTTAAGATTGGAGTTGCTTGAGCTCCGGTGATGGTTACACGGATTTTTTGTGCCTCTACAGGCTTGCCTTGAATCAAGCGACGGTAACCAACAGTTGAACCTTCTCCGTAAGTCACCCAGCGACCGTTGATTTCGACTTCAATCTTGAAACCAGAGATACGCTGACCTTTGGCGATGTCTTCCTTGAGTTCGACAACGTCAAAGCGTCTCTTTTGTCCCAAATCGACTGTGAAGCTACCTGTTGTGGCATCATTTGAAAGAGCCCAGCTAGTATCATCTTTACCGTCTGTCAGGTGGCTTTCTTTGTAGAGATGGTTCTGACGAGTCGAGCTTGCTGTTACAGTTGCTCCTTTGGCAAAGTCAGTCGCATACATTTGATCTAGAGTCGCTTTGAATTCTTTCAAGCGAGCCACGTCAGCATCTGCGAATTTTCCTTCTTTGTTTGGTGGAATGTTGAGAAGAAGTGGCGTTCCACGACCAACAGACTTGAAGTAGATATCCATCAATTCTTTGAGGGATTTTGGTTGCTGGTTATCGTGGTAGAACCAGCCAGAGCGGATGGAAACATCTGCTTCCCCTACAGAGTACATATCTCCGTCAGGGTCACCGTGGTTAAGGTATTCGTTCTTAACATTTTCGGTGATGTTTGCTTTCTTGACCTTATGCCATACAGGGTCACCGGCGATACCACGCTCATTTCCAATCCAACGGATACTTGTTGGTTCGGCAGAGAAGATAGCGATATCTCCTTCAGCTTCCTTGATGTATTTGAACCACTCATCAAAAGTGTAGGTTACTTTTTGGGCACCGCTACCGCGTGCTCCATCCATCCAAACTTCGATAAATTTACCCTTATTACCGTATTTTGGATTACCAAGGATTTCTTTTAGTTGATTGAGGTAGTATTCGTTGTATTCTTTTTGAGTAGCTACCTTATATTTAGGGCTATTAACATCCCATGGTGATAGGTAAACACCCATGTTCATATCGTATTTAGTAGCCGATTTAGAGATTTCTTCTAAAAGGTCACCCTTTCCATCTTTCCATGGACTTGCAGCTACGGTATGATTTGTATATTTAGATGGGTAAATAACGAAACCATCGTGGTGTTTGACAACCATAATAGTTCGTTTAAAGCCAGTTTCCTTTAGAGTACGG
This sequence comes from Streptococcus pseudopneumoniae, assembly GCF_001072665.1. Taxonomy (GTDB): domain Bacteria; phylum Bacillota; class Bacilli; order Lactobacillales; family Streptococcaceae; genus Streptococcus; species Streptococcus pseudopneumoniae_S. Next base: position 2,729 of record NZ_JVJI01000098.1, read on the forward strand.
ATCCATTGATCTGTATCTAAGTTAGTTGGATTGAAGTTTTTAGGATCTTCATTCCCATGTCCCCACTCAGAATTAGTATAAGTATTCATACCATAGTGGATGAAGGCAGCTAATTCTTCCTTGTGATAATCAAGTTGAGCCTTGCTTGGAAGGGGACCGTGATTTCCGATTTCTGTTTCTTTATCTTCTGGATGAGCAGCAGGTAAAACAGTTGAAGTCGGTTTAGAGCTATCAGAGATTTTTTCGTATTCAAAGACAACATCATTCACACCTTTGTGCTGGATGCTGGCTTCTAAGCGTGGAGTGATTGCGCGGTAGCCTGCGATTTCTTTTGCTTCAAAAGTGTTTACAAAGGAAACATCGTATTCTTTTCCGTCATTATTATCAGTAACAACATCTGCTAATTCTTGCTCTGAGCCTTTCAAACGATAATGAATGGCAAATGAACCTTTATTCACTTTATAAACCACCTTGATGACCCGTGTTCCTGGAGCTGTTTTGCTGACGACGTTGTAGGTCCACTCATCTTTGAGTTGTTTGTTGATTTCGACGCCATCAATAGAGACAATCTGGTATTTCTCTTGATTTTTTGTATAGAAGTCAGTCTTAGCGATTTCTTTTTTGAAGTTATAATCAAAAGCTGTTCCAACTTCAGTTTTTTCAACAAAAGTATCATCAGTTTTGATTGGATTACCAGTTTCATCTACGTGTTGAACAACTACACGTCCGTAATCGATTCCTTTAATGAGTGTCGCAACACCATTTTCATCGAAAGAATATTGATTTTCGCCAATAACAGCAGTTTTATTTCTGAACATTTCTCCTTCAGGAGTAAAGTAATATCGTTTCCCATTATCACCTTGGTACCAACCTTTGACACCATATTTAGCGATAATATCTTTTACCCATTTTACTTGCTCGGGTGAGAGGACGATTCCGCCACCGAAGCGGTCTTTGTCAGGGATGCCGTTTTCAATTGTGCCGTGTTGGTGAACACCGACTACTTTACCATCACCGTTGATAATACCAGCACCTGAAAGGCCTGAAACAGAAGTCATATGATAGGTGATGCCTTTTGAGCCTTTATCATCATAATTATCAACAGATTTCACGACACCATCAGCCTTGTAAAGTTGACCAGCTACAATTGGTTTTTTGAGCTCAGGTGAGCTTGAATCAGTTGGATATCCAATCGTGCTAACAGGGTCCCCAGGTTGATAGGTTTTATTTTCTGCCAAGGGAACAAAGGTAGCAGCTTTATTTGGACTAGCGATTTGAAGAGGAACAGGTGCTACAACAGCAGCCAAGTCATTTTGATATCCTTTTCCAAATTCTTTCTTGTTCCAAAAATGAATATCTTCTTCTTTGAAAAGAGTAGTATTACCCGTTACAGGTTGAGAATTGCGAACAGCAGAATTAGAACCGAGGTTATAGTAAAACTTAGCAGAATCTCCGCCTCGAATATGTCCTTCTTTTGTATCACGGTTTGATTCTAAAAAGTTGTGGGCAACAGTCAAGATGACATTTGGTGCCACAAAAATACCAGAACCAGACACGATATAGCGTTGGGAACCACCATTGTAAATAGTGTAAATCATACTAGCAGCAGTAGCAGGTTGTCCTTCATAAGGGACGTGCTTCAAATCTAGACCACCGTTGATAATTGCACGATTACCATTTTCAGCTTCTTTTGGAAGTTCTTCCTTGTTTTTTAGAATGCTTTCTGTCTCAACTTTAGGACTATCCTTCTTGTCTACGATTGCTGAAGTATCTATGTTTTTTACGGGTGCATCAGGATAAGCTTGATCGTGGATTTCTTCAGGAAGCAAGTCAGTAGTTTTAGTTTCTGCTACAGTCTTCTCTTCTACTGGTTTAACAGTTTTTTCTGCTTTCTCTGCTTTCTCTGACTCTTGAGGTGTAGAAATTACAGGACTTTCATTTTTGACTTCTGGTTTGGTTTTTTCAACTTCGGCCAATTTTTCTACATTTGGTTGAGAGCTTGTAGTTTCAATTTTTGCTTCGTCAGCTAGTGCTGTACCAGATGCAAAAAAAGCGAGTCCGACCATAACCGAAGCAACTCCAACGGTTAATTTTCTGATGCTAAAAGTTTGCTCTTTTTCAAAAAGGTATCGATTCATAATGTACTCCTAGTTTGAATCAAGACAGTCAGCTACTGTCTGAGCCCAAGTATGACTTGGAAACGATTTTCTTTAGCGATAGTTAGATTTTGTGCAATAGTTTGAGACTAATTACCCCCTCTGTTTAAGCGCTTTCATTTTAGAATAAAAAAATTAAAATTGTTATCTTAATCTTTAAAATAACCTAAAAACCTTAACATAACAAATATACTAAATTGTTCCAAGAAATGCAATAGAGAAAGTAAACCTAATTTAAAGAAATTCTTTCACTTTTTAAAGAAAAAAATACATCCTTTCAAGAATTAAACTGAATGAAAGAATGTATTCAAAAAAAAGTCAGAGTAATTTTTGTAGCGCCTCTTCAATTTGTTTTGGGTCTGTTTTTGAAGAGAAGCGTTCAAAGACCTGCCCATCACGACCAATGAGAAACTTAGCGAAATTCCATTCGACTCGTTTTCCCAGTGGGCCAGATTTTTGTTCTTTCAACCAAACATAGAGAGGGTCTGCTTCCTTACCGTTGACCTTGATCTTGGCAAAACGTGGGAAGGTGGTTTGATAATGTAGGCTACAGAAGGCGTTGATTTCCTCTGCGCCGCCTGGTGCTTGTCCCATAAACTGATTGCAAGGAAAGTCTAAAATCTCAAAACCTTGTTCTTGATAGCGATCATAGAGTTCTTGAAGTCCTTGGTACTGGGGCGTTAAACCACATCCAGTAGCAGTGTTGACAACCAAGAGAACCTTACCACGATAGGTCTCTAGTGGAGTTTCTTGATGGTCTTGGTTCAAGACTGAAAAATCGTATAGTGAAGTCATTGCTTGCTTTTCTCCTTCTGTTTGGTATTTTTAGGAGTTTTCTCCTCCTGTAGTGATAGAAATCCGTAGGTCAGGGTTCCAAAAATGCTTCCGATAATCAGGCTATACATCAGGAAAGGAATACTTTTATCGAATTGCATGAGCAACTTTCCAAAATCTGAAAGGGACATCTGTTGAACGAAGACTTTATGAAAGATGAGTAAGGTAAAGAAGCCAATCTGAATACCGATAAACACAATCCAGCTTCGGAATTTGATTTGAGCTTTGCTGTAGGTTTTGAGAATGATTTCTGATTTGTCATCCTTTTCAAGATGAAGCTCTTGGACGGCTTTTTGAGCTTTTATACTCATGAACAAAATGAGTCCAAAATAGATGTAGGGCATAACATTTCGAACAATTTCTATAAAGCTTCCGAACAAAATATAGAATAGGAAGAGAATGAAGGAAGAGTAAAAGATTTGGATCATGGAACGGGCGCAAGCCTTGTAGATAACCTCTTGACGGCATTCATCAAAAGGCCCTTGGATATGAAAGAAATTTCGAAGTAAGCGAGTTGTTAAGTCTTCTTTTTTCATGGGTGATTTCTCCTAAATGAACGATGTTATTTTGTTTCTTTTACGAATTGATAGAGATAATAAAGATAAGTAATAGAAGAAAGGATGGCGATAGTTAGCAGTATATAATATTTCCAATTGCTTGAAATGAGCGTCAGCTGTGGTAAGGATAGAAAGGATAGAATCATAAAGCATAGTGCTAGGTTGAGTATGCGCGTTTTTTGGGAATCTATCTTTAGATAAGTCAATCCTTTGTTGAGTGCTGGAACAAAGACTGGAAGGAGGACTATATCGTAGATTGGCAAGTTCCCTGAAACGATGATGAAGGTGAGTAGAGAAGCAAACAAAAGATGATAGGTAAGTAAAGTTACTAGTGATTTCATAGGGCACCTCCTAATCCTCATCTTGCTCTTTTTTAGTTTTTGCAATGCGACGGGAGATGAGGAACTGTATGCTCGCTCCGAAGAAGATAGAACCGAGAATGCTTGATACACCATTTCTTATAGTTAGGAGAGAATGAAAATAGTCCTGACCTTCACCTATGAGTATACTGAGAAGAGGAGTTATAAAAAACATCCATAGACCAAAGAACAAACCTGCTTTAAGACCTGGGTAGTATAGTTGCTTGCTTTCTTTCTCATTCAGCATATCTGGATCAATAGCTGTAATCCCTGTTTTTTTCATTTGGTAGGTGACATAGCCAGCAGCGATGAGGGCAATCACTAGAATCAGAGGAGGATAGATTAGAGCCACTTCTTGAGGGTATTTATAGGCCAGAAGGAGTGGAATAAGATTTCCGAAAATCATCAGATAAAAGAGGATGATAAAGACTTGGTTCCCAATACGATCGGCCTCACGCCGTTTGTATTCGTCAAGGGGACCAGAGATACCGTATGTGCGTTTGATCAGTTTTTCAGTGAAGGTTTCTTTTTTCATGAGTTGGCTCCTTTTTTAAAAATTATCCTCCCAAAAGAGACTGTTGAGGTCAGTTTGGAGGCTACGGGCGAGATTGAGACAGAGTTCCAGGGTTGGATTGTACTTGTCGTTTTCAATCATATTGATGGTTTGTCTCGAGACACCGATATCCTTGGCGAGTTCGAGCTGGGAAATGCCCAGTTCCTTGCGAAATTCTTTCACACGATTCATCTGGTCTCCTTTCTGATTCATGTCGTATATATTTGACTATATTATATTCTTCTATGAAATAGATGTCAAGCATATTTGACATATTTCTTAAAGAAATCTTACTTGTTTTTGCCCTATTTGTCTGACTAGTGCAAGCTGGTCGGATTTGTGGTAAAATAGATAGGATATGACAAAAGAATTTCATCATGTAACGGTCTTACTCCACGAAACGATTGATATGCTTGATGTGAAACCTGACGGTGTTTACGTTGATGCGACCTTGGGTGGAGCAGGCCATAGCGAATATTTATTAAGTAAATTAAGTGAAAAAGGCCATCTCTATGCCTTTGACCAGGACCAGAATGCCATTGACAATGCGCAAAAACGTTTGGCACCTTACATTGAAAAGGGGATGGTGACTTTTATAAAGGATAACTTCCGTCATTTACAGGCACGTTTGCGCGAAGCTGGTGTTCAGGAAATTGATGGAATTTGTTATGACTTGGGAGTGTCTAGTCCTCAATTGGACCAGCGTGAGCGTGGTTTTTCTTATAAAAAGGATGCGCCACTGGACATGCGGATGAATCAGGAAGCTAGTCTGACAGCTTATGAAGTGGTGAACCACTATGACTATCATGACCTGGTTCGTATTTTCTTCAAATATGGCGAGGACAAATTCTCTAAACAGATTGCGCGTAAGATTGAACAAGCGCGTGAAGTCAAGCCAATCGAGACAACGACTGAGTTAGCAGAAATTATCAAGTCGGCCAAACCTGCCAAGGAGCTCAAGAAGAAGGGCCATCCTGCCAAGCAGATTTTCCAGGCTATTCGAATTGAAGTCAATGATGAACTGGGAGCGGCAGATGAATCCATCCAGCAGGCTATGGAGATGTTGGCTCTAGATGGTAGAATTTCAGTGATTACCTTCCATTCACTAGAAGACCGCTTGACCAAACAATTGTTCAAGGAAGCTTCAACTGTGGAAGTTCCCAAAGGTTTGCCTTTCATCCCAGATGATCTCAAGCCCAAGATGGAATTGGTATCCCGTAAGCCAATCTTGCCAAGTGCAGAAGAATTAGAAGCCAATAACCGCTCGCACTCAGCTAAGTTGCGTGTGGCCAGAAAAATTCACAAGTAAGAGGGAAAAATGGTAGATAAGAAAGAAACAACCAGTCAATTCTTGCAGAATCGTATAAAAAAATTCTCACGTGTGGAGAAGGCTTTTTATCTTTCCATCGCTTTTACGGCACTCGTTTTAGCAGTGAGCATTCTCTTTATGCAGACACGACTCTTGCAAGTGCAAAGTGATTTGACAAAAATCAATGCGCAGATAGAGGAAAAGAAGACAGAGCTGGACGATGCCAAGCAGGAAGTGAATGAATTGATTCGTTCAGAGCGCTTGAAAGAGATTGCAGATAAAAAAGATTTGAAATTGAATAATGAAAATATCCGAACAGCGGAGTAAGATATGAAATGGACAGAAAAAATAACCCGATTTGCGATAAAAAATCGTAAGTCTCCAGCAAAAAACCGTAGGATAGTTGGCAAGTACCTCAGCTTTTTAGCTGTTGCCCTTTTCGGCCTCTTTTTGGCCAATTTTGCTTATATTATCGCAAAAGGTAATATATTTGGTACTGACTTGGTAAAAGAGGCTAAAAAGGTTCACCAAACAACCCGAACAGTTCCTGCCAAACGTGGGACTATCTATGACCGAAATGGAGTGCCTATTGCTGAAGATGCGACTTCCTATAACGTCTATGCTGTTATTGATAAAAAATACAAGTCAGCAACTGGAAAAATTCTTTATGTAGAGGATTCGCAGTTTAATAAGGTAGCTGAAGTCTTCCATAAGTATTTAGACATGGATGAAGCTTATGTGAAAGAGCAATTAGCTCAACCAAATCTGACCCAAGTTTCCTTTGGTGCAAAAGGAAATGGGATTACCTATGCCAATATGATGGCTATTAAAAAAGATTTGAAAGATGCTAGTGTGGAAGGGATTGACTTTACAACTAGCCCTAACAGAAGCTATCCAAATGGACAATTTGCTTCTAGCTTTATTGGCTTAGCCCAACTTCATGAAAATGAGGATGGTAGTAAGAGTTTGTTAGGGACTTCTGGTTTGGAGAGTTCTTTAAATACCATTCTAGCTGGGACAGACGGTATTATTACCTATGAAAAAGACCGTGTAGGAAATATCGTACCAGGTACAGAACTGGTATCGCAACAAACTGTGGATGGCAAGGATGTTTATACAACATTGTCTAGTCCGCTACAATCTTTCATGGAAACTCAGATGGATGCCTTTCTAGAAAAAGTAAAAGGTAAGTACATGACCGCGACCTTGGTCAGTGCAAAGACCGGTGAAATCCTCGCTACCACCCAACGACCTACCTTTAATGCAGATACTAAAGAAGGAATCACTGAGGACTTTGTTTGGCGTGATATTCTTTATCAAAGTAACTATGAACCAGGATCAACCATGAAGGTTATGACGTTAGCTTCTTCTATTGATAATAATACATTCCCAAGTGGAGAATACTTCAATAGCAGTGAATTAAAAATAGCGGATGCGACAATTCGAGATTGGGATGTTAATGGTGGTTTGACGACTGGTGGGATGATGACTTTCTTACAAGGTTTCGCTCACTCCAGTAATGTTGGAATGAGTCTACTTGAACAAAAAATGGGAGATGCTACTTGGTTGGATTATCTAAACCGCTTTAAGTTTGGGGTGCCGACGCGTTTTGGTCTGACTGATGAGTATTCAGGTCAATTGCCTGCAGATAATATTGTCGATATTGCCATGAGTGCATTTGGTCAGGGGATTTCTGTAACGCAGACCCAGATGCTACGTGCTTTTACAGCCATTGCCAACGATGGGGTTATGTTGGAGCCAAAATTTATAAGTGCTATTTATGATACTAACAATCAGTCTGTACGAAAGTCTCAAAAAGAGATTGTAGGAAAACCTGTATCTGAAGATGCAGCAAGCTTGACTCGTACTAACATGATATTAGTTGGGACGGACCCTCTATATGGAACTATGTATAATCACTACACAGGAAAGCCAATTATAACAGTTCCTGGACAAAATGTAGCAGTTAAATCCGGTACGGCTCAAATCGCTGATGAGAAAAATGGAGGATACTTGGTTGGTTCTACCAATTATATTTTCTCAGTTGTGACTATGAATCCTGCTGAAAATCCTGATTTTATCTTGTATGTAACGGTTCAACAGCCTGAGCATTATTCAGATGCCCAGTTGGGAGAGTTTTCCAATCCAATATTGGAGCGGGCTTCAGCGATGAAAGAATCTCTGAACCTTCAATCTCCAGCTAAGAATTTAGATCAAGTGACGACAGAATCTTCGTATGCAATGCCTAGCATCAAGGATATTTCACCTGGTGATTTGGCGGAAGCCTTACGTCGAAATATTGTGCAACCAATCGTTGTTGGTACTGGAACAAAGATTAAAGAGACTTCTGTAGAAGAAGGAAAAAATCTTGCACCAAACCAACAAGTTCTCCTTTTATCGGATAAGGTAGAAGAAATTCCAGATATGTATGGCTGGAAAAAAGAGACTGCTGAGACCTTTGCTAAATGGTTGGATATTGAGCTAGAATTTGAAGGTTCAGGTTCCGTCGTCCAAAAGCAAGACGTTCGGACCAATACAGCTATCAAAAACATTAAAAAAATTAAATTAACTTTAGGAGATTAACATGATTAGTTCCATCAGTGCTGGAATTGTGACATTTTTACTAACTTTAGTAGGAATTCCGGCCTTTATCCAATTTTATAGAAAGGCGCAAATTACAGGCCAGCAGATGCATGAGGATGTCAAACAGCACCAGGCAAAAGCTGGGACTCCTACAATGGGGGGGCTTGTTTTCCTCATTGCTGCAGTTGTGGTGAGTTTCCTCGTCGCTCTTTTTTCAAAACAATTGACCAATAATGTTGGTATGGTTTTGTTTATTTTGGTCTTGTATGGTTTGGTTGGTTTTTTAGATGACTTTCTCAAGGTCTTCCGAAAGATCAATGAGGGCCTTAATCCCAAACAGAAATTGGCTCTTCAGCTGCTAGGTGGCGTCATTTTCTACCTTTTTTATGAGCGTGGGGGCGATATGCTCTCTGTCTTTGGCTACCAAGTGCATTTAGGGATTTTCTATATTATCTTCGCTCTTTTCTGGCTAGTCGGTTTTTCAAACGCAGTCAACTTGACAGATGGTATTGACGGTCTAGCTAGTATTTCCGTTGTGATTAGCTTGTCTGCTTATGGAGTTATTGCCTATGTGCAAGGTCAGATGGATATCCTTCTAGTGATTCTTGCCATGATTGGTGGTTTGCTTGGTTTCTTCGTCTTTAACCATAAGCCTGCTAAAGTCTTTATGGGGGATGTGGGAAGTTTGGCCTTAGGTGGAATGCTGGCAGCTATCTCTATGGCCCTCCACCAAGAATGGACTCTCTTGATTATCGGAATTGTTTATGTCTTTGAAACAACTTCGGTTATGATGCAAGTCAGTTATTTCAAACTGACAGGTGGTAAACGTATTTTTCGTATGACGCCTGTGCATCATCATTTTGAGCTTGGAGGATTGTCTGGTAAGGGAAGTCCTTGGAGCGAGTGGAAGGTCGACTTCTTCTTTTGGGGAGTGGGGCTATTAGCAAGTCTTTTGACACTAGCCTTTTTATACCTACTGTAAAAAATAAATCAGGATGAAGCTTATCTTCATCCTGATTTTTGTGTGGTTAAAAGTTAGTTGGATTCATCCTTCTTACTCTTAAGTAGAAAAGTTGCTGTTAGGACTAGACTCAATCCTAACAAGAATAGTAGTGGATTGGATGTTTCACCAGTAGCTGGAAGTTGTTCTTTAGGAGAATGATTTGCCGATTGGACAAGGTCTGGACTAGATGAAACTTGATTAGAGCTGTTGGCTAATGGTTTGATATCTGTTTCACTTGGTTTTTGATTTGCAGTAGCTGATGCTCCATTAGCTCGATAAACGACTGCATAGGTACTGAAATGGCTAGTCGTAAATTCTGCCATTCCCTCGCGAATAGTAAAATCGAGTGCGTGTAACTCTTTTGATGGAGTTAGGTAGTAGACATTTTCGACAGCTGAGGAAATAGGCAAGCGGACCAAGACAGTTCCTTTTGGTTGTAAACTATGATCTGTTGAATTTTTAAGGTGAAGATCGTAAGCATCATAGGTCTTACCAAATAGTTCTTGAGCTAATACACGTCTGCTAGAAATGTGAGAAATTCCCTCTAAGTCAGTCACTCCTCCAATAATTTCAACTTTAGTCTTTTCATCCTTTAAGACACGAAGTTTATATTCAGGAACAGAAACGGTAGGCGGTTGTTCTAGTCCCGCTGTCCCGACAGGTTGAGTGTACTCAGGGATAGAAACAGTAGGCGGTTGTTCTAGTCCTGCTGTGCCGATAGGTTGAGTGTACTCAGGGATATTTACTACAGGCGGTTGTTCCTGTCCAGCCGTTCCGATAGGTTTAGTGTATTCAGGGATAGAAACAGTAGGCGGTTGTTTCTGTCCAGCCGTTCCGATAGGCTCAGTGTACTCAGGAATGTTTACTACAGGCGGTTGTTCCTGTCCCGCTGTACCGATAGGTTTAGTGTACTCAGGAATGTTTACTACAGGCGGTTGTTCCTGTCCAGCTGTGCCGATAGGTTTAGTATACTCAGGAATATTTACTACAGGGGGTTGTTCCTGTCCTGCTGTACCGATAGGCTTAGTGTATTCAGGAATTTCTACAATAGGAGCAGGGTCATCTCCCTTGCTTGTAGTTGGCTGCTGATTCTCAACCTTCTTCTCATCCTTTTTGGTAAAGACAGCTACGACAGGACTGCTTGTTGTATTTCCCTGGATAGAATAAGCTTCTATCGCATTTCCAATTTTTCGATTGGTTTCGTCAGGGATAGGGATTTGTACCTGATTATCTTGAATTGATAAGACAGTCTGATCTCCAGTCGTAACTAGATGATTATCGTCTATCCTGCGTAAAACGAGTGGATCTTTGATGCCTGGGAAGGTCACAGCGATGGCTTCCCAATCTCCAGCTGGAAGAGTTAAAGAGATGTTTTTATCCCCTTCCTTAAGTGGTGCGATACTTGGACTATCTATACCAACAGCAGGGGCTTTGATGATATCAAATGAATCTAGAGAAATTTTCTTGCGTCCTGCTGGTGAATTTGGATCAACTTTCAATGTCAAAATATGATTACCATCGGTCAGATTAGTAAATTCTCCAATTAAGGTTGCCTTTTGGGTAGCGCCAGCAGTGTAGAAGTCTAGACTTGGCATGTCTTTGCCATCTAGTGTCACGAGAGCTTTTCCGAGAGCGGATGTTTTGAGTCCGTAAATTCGAATACCTGTTCCAGTAAATGGAATGGTTGCTTGAGCTTCTGAAGCGGTACTTGGGTCGGCGTTATTGATGTCCGCATATTTTTCTGTGCTCTTATATAATTCAGTGTCGCTCCAATCTTTGAATTGAGATCCGTATTGAATGCGAGGGTCGCGGTCATCCATTTTTTCAATGGTTGTTCCCTGTCCAGGTAAAACTTTAAAGTAGTCTAAGGAAATTTTGGAGCGCTCACTGCCACGGTGTTTATGCTCTTGTTTTACAGTGATAGTCATCACATGAGCACCATCTGACAATCCTGTGAAGCGACCGATAAGGCTACCTTTTTCAGTTGCACCTGCAGTATAGAAGTCCAGTTCACCGACTGATTTACCATCGATTTTGACTTCAGCGATTCCTAATTGAGATGATTTGAGACCATAGATTTCAATGCCAACACCATTGAAAGGAATGGTTGCTGTCGCATCTTTATCTGTATAGTTACCTAGTGAAAGGTCGGCAAACTTCTCTGTTCCTCCAAATAATTCTGAGTCTGCCCAGTTTCCAAAGGCAGAACCGTATTGGATTCGGCTATCACGGTCATCCATCAATTGGTTATAGGTTTCGACATTGGCCTTTTCGGATACCTGTGTAGAAACATTACCCAGCATAGCCTTAACAGTATAAGTGTAGGCGAGTTGAGGATCGAGTGAACGGTCGATAAAATGGGTTTGATTGGTCACAAACTCTCTGCTTGCAGAGGTTTGGCCAGATTCGTCTTTCACTTGTCTTTGGATAACATAGTGGGTAGCGCCTTCTACTTGGTTGAAGGTAAGTTCGGCAGTGACTCCATTTTGTCTAACTGCTGTCAGACTGGTTACACGACCAGGGAAATGTTCAAAGGTAATGACATCACCTTTTTGTGTTGCCAGTTGAATGCGGCCATCTTTAAGAACAGTTGCTTTGACTGATTTACCATTAACCTTAACCTGACTGGCTTCGATATTTGGATAATCTACAACTAGGTCTCCACCGACATTTGAAAGGAAGGACAAGCTTTGCAGGTTTTTATCTTTCCACTTCATGCTGACTTCAAAGTTACCACGAGCAACCAGACCAGAAACCTGACCGTCTTTCCAAGCATCTGGAAGGGCTGGCAATGGTGCAATGTAGCCAGTGTGTGATTGAAGAAGCATTTCTGCAATCCCACTGGTTGCTCCAAAGTTTCCGTCTATTTGGAAAGGTGCGTGCGTATCCCAAAGGTTTTCTAGGGTTGAATATTTGAGCTGTTCAGCGAGCAAGCGATGAGCACGGTTACCGTCTAAGAGACGAGCCCAGAGGTTGATTTTATTGGCCTTAGACCAACCAGTACCACCATCTCCACGGTGGTTGAGGGTAGCACGCGCAGCTTCTAAGTATTCAGCCTGATCCTTGCTAAAGAGCGTACCTGGGAAGAGACCTACCAGATGGGAAACGTGACGGTGGTTGTTTTCAATGCCTTCATTAGTGAATTGTGGACTGTCTTCTTCGTACCATTCCTTGATGCGTCCCTCTTTGTTAATGTGAAGTGGTTTGAGTTTGTCAAATTTAGCCTTGACCTCTGTGACTAAGTCTTGGTCGACTTTCAGATGGTTGGCAACTTCCATGTAGTCATGGAATAGCTGCCAGACTAGTGATTGGTCAAAGGTATTTCCAATGGTAATAGTACCGTGTTCAGGTGAATAGGATGGAGAAGATACCCAACGGTCGCTGGCCTGGTCATAGTGCAAGAAGGAGTTCCAGAACTTAGCAGTTTCCTTGAGCATTGGATAGATCTTTTCTTTGAGATAAGTCTCATCCTTGGTGAATTTATAGTAGTCATAAACGTTCTGCATCATCCAAGCATTAGCTGCTGGCGACCAACCCCAATAGTAATTCCAACCAGGGGTAGTCCAGCCAAATGGTGTCGCCTGGGTATGAACCAGCCAGCCATTTTCTTGTCCATCTTTGGATTCGATACCGGCGTATTCCTTAGCAGCGATACGGCCATAGTAACGCATATCGTCAATGTAATTGATCATTGGCTTGGCAGTTTCAGCTAGATTGCTCATGTAGGCTGGCCAATAGTTCATTTGCAAGTTGACATTGAGGTGGTAATCAGCGTTCCAAGGTGGATTGTCTACGGCATTCCAGACTCCTTGTAGGTTGGCAGGAAGGGCATCTGTCCGATCACGAGATGAACTAATCAATAAATAACGTCCGTATTGGAAGAAGAGTTCTTCCAGTTTTTGCCCTTTTGTTGGGTTATAGGTCTGAAGGGCCTCTTTTGTCGTTTGAGCAGCATTGCTTCCACCTAGGTTTAGTTTGACGCGGTTAAAGAGGCTTTGATAGTCTTTGATATGGTTCTTTTTAAGTGTCTCGTAGTCTTTGCCACTAGCTGCTTCTACAATGCCTTTAACTGTTTTTTCGAGGTCAATGTCTTTGCGATAGTTTGTTTTTGGATTCTGAGCAAAGTTAGTCTTGGCACTGAGTAAAAGCGTAGCGTAGCTAGCTCCTGTGATTGTTAAACTATCCTCATGGACAGTAACTTTTCCGTCCGTTTTAATTCCTAGATAGGATGCGAACTGGAGGCCATTATCTTTGACTGTACCTTTTAGTAGGATACCATTTGGGTCTGTCGTAACATGGCCACTCTTGTAGTGAGAATATTCCGCTGAGTAGTCTCCGTTAGCAAGTAAATCTTCTGTTAAGCTATTCCAAACTGTAAAATCAAGTTTTTTGTCCCCTTTTTGGGTCAAGTGGGTCACGGTGACATCATCAGGGTAACTTGAGAAGGTTTCTCTTTTAAAGGTCGTTCCATCTTGGGTGTAAGAAGTTGTAGTAGTGGCTTCTGTGATATCCAAACCACGGTGATAGTCTGTAACTGTATCCAGCCCCTTTTTCTGGTTATTGAAGACCATGAAGATATCACCAAAGGCTAGATAACGTCCATACTGGGCGTTGTTTGGTCCAACTAGATTTTGTTCAGCTAATCGTTTGGCTTTTTGGCGATCTCCGTCTTCAAGAGCCTTACGAATTTCTGCTAAAATTTTATACCGTTCCTGATAGTTTCCTCCATTATAGTCGGTACTGTCGGGACGCGGTCCACCTGACCAAAGAGTTTTTTCGTTGTATTGGATTCTCTCCTCGCCGATGAGACCAAAAACCTTAGCACCCATTTCACCATTCCCAACTGGGAGTGCTTGTTTTTCCCAGCCATCATAGGAAGGAGCTGTTGGTCGATCATAGTTTAGCTGATAGTTGCTTTGTTCTGTCACAGGTAGTTCTTGTTTTTCGGTTTCCTTATTTTCATTAGGTTTTACAATAACTTCAGTACTTGCTTGGTTAGTTGTAGCAGAAGTAACATCAGCATTAGCGGGTTTACTTTCAGAAGAACTATTATTAGCTAGAACTGGTTTTGTATGATCAATTGGCACGTTTGGCTGTGTATGCTCAGTTGATTCACTTGCTTTTGTTATAGTGTCTGTCTTAACTGTAGTTTTCTCTAATGCAGGCTCGTTTTGCTGTACTTCAATAGTATCAGCAGAGACGGTATGACTAGCTAGAAAAACCGCTCCAAGCAAAACAGAGGCTGTGCCAACTGTTAGCTTTCGAATACTGTAGCGACAGGATTTCTCCCTCCAAATTTTTTCCATAGAAACCTCCTTTATTAATTAAAAGCGCTTTTATTTTCAATGAGGCGAACTTTTGTTTCTATATTGTATTGTTAATCTAATTTTACCAGCTAATGAAGTGTTGTCAAGAGGATTTGAGAAGGATATATATTTGATATTGTTTTGTATTAAAAAAGTGGAGGAAACGAATAGTAAGGGAGTGTATTTTTTATATTCTTTCTAGTTTTGACTAGAACAATAAGCCAACTTTAATTACAGCTTACTCATCTCTGAAAGCGTAAAACAAACTAGTCAGGGTGGCTAGTTTATGGTATAATGAAAGAGACTCAAAAAGAAACAGGAGAAATATGATGGATTTACTTTTAGCAATTGTATTGATTGTGCTAGCTTTTCTAGGAGGAGCTCTTGGGGGAATGTACTTGGTTCGTAAGCAAATTGAAAAAGAATTCGCTGACAACCCACGTTTGAATGCTGAAGCAGTTCGTACTCTTTTGAGTGCAAATGGTCAAAAACCAAGCGAAGCCAAGGTACAACAAGTTTACCACCAAATCATCCGCCAACAAAAGGCAGCCCTTGCTAACAATAAGAAGAAAAAATAAATAAGGAAAAGTCTGGGATGAAAGTTCCAGACTTCTCACTATGTTGGCTATGGTTTAGGGATGAGACTTTTTCCTTGCATTCTATTGATATTTGATTATGATTAAGAGAGATAGTTGTTGATGAAGTTGTTCTTCAGTTCTTAAAGACAGGTAATCATAATGAACTATCAATCAGAAAAAAGACTAGAAAGAAGACTGTATGGATAATCGACCAATTGGTTTTTTGGATTCGGGTGTCGGGGGCTTGACTGTTGTGCGTGAGCTTATGCGCCAGCTTCCCCATGAAGAAATCGTCTATATTGGAGATTCGGCGCGGGCGCCCTATGGTCCCCGTCCTGCTGAGCAAATTCGTGAATATACTTGGCAGCTGGTCAACTTTCTCTTGACCAAGGATGTCAAAATGATTGTCATTGCTTGTAACACTGCGACTGCAGTCGTCTGGGAAGAAATCAAGGCTCAACTAGACATTCCTGTTCTAGGTGTGATTTTGCCAGGAGCTTCGGCAGCCATCAAGTCCAGCCAAGGTGGGAAAATCGGAGTGATTGGAACGCCCATGACGGTCCAATCTGACATCTATCGTCAGAAAATCAACGATCTGGATCCGGATTTACAGGTGGAGAGTTTGGCCTGTCCCAAGTTTGCTCCCTTGGTGGAGTCTGGTGCTCTGTCAACCAGTGTCACCAAGAAAGTGGTCTATGAAACCCTGCGTCCCTTGGTTGGAAAGGTGGATAGCCTGATTTTGGGTTGTACCCATTATCCACTCCTTAGACCTATTATTCAAAATGTCATGGGACCCAAGGTTCAGCTCATCGATAGTGGAGCAGAGTGCGTACGGGATATCTCAGTCTTACTTAATTATTTTGAAATCAATCGTGGTCGCGATGCTGGACCACTCCATCACCGTTTTTACACAACAGCCAGCAGCCAAAGTTTTGCACAAATTGGTGAAGAATGGCTGGAAAAAGAGATTCATGTGGAGCATGTAGAATTATGACAAATAAAATTTATGAATATAAGGATGACCAGGACTGGTATGTCGGGTCCTATGGTATTTTTGGTGGCGTCCGGACGTTGACGGATGATGACTTGGATTTTCCTCTATTGGAGTTTGCCCAAAGATTTCGAGATGAGGATCGAGGTTTTCCTGTTTCTGTTACTGTTTTACGCTATGGTTCTCTCTACCGTTTATTGTCTTTTGTGGTAGATATCCTCAACCAAGAAATGGGACGAAATGTGGAAGTCATCCAACGTCAGGGAGCTTTGCTTTTGGTTGAAAATGGGCAACTCTTGCATGTAGAATTGCCTAAAGAAGGTGTTGATGTTCATGACTTCTTTGAGACAAGCAAGGTCAGAGAAACCTTATTGATTGCGACTCGTAACGAAGGCAAGACCAAGGAATTCCGAGCTATATTTGACAAGCTAGGCTACGATGTGGAAAATCTTAATGACTATCCTGACCTACCGGAAGTAGCAGAAACAGGCATGACCTTTGAAGAAAATGCCCGCCTCAAGGCAGAAACTATTTCTCAATTAACGGGCAAGATGGTTCTGGCAGATGACTCAGGTCTCAAAGTCGATGTCCTTGGTGGCTTGCCAGGTGTCTGGTCAGCTCGTTTCGCAGGAGTGGGAGCTACTGACCGTGAAAACAATGCCAAGCTCTTGCACGAATTGGCCATGGTCTTTGAACTCAAGGACCGCTCGGCTCAATTCCATACAACCCTAGTCGTGGCCAGTCCAAACAAGGAAAGCTTGGTTGTTGAAGCAGACTGGCCAGGCTACATTAACTTTGAACCTAAGGGTGAAAATGGCTTCGGCTATGATCCTCTCTTCCTTGTAGGAGAGACAGGCAAGTCATCAGCTGAATTAACCCTTGAAGAAAAAAATAGTCAATCTCACCGTGCCTTAGCCGTTAAGAAACTTTTGGAGGTATTTCCATCATGGTAAAGCAAACCATCATTGTAATGAGCGATTCTCATGGCGATAGCTTGATTGTGGAAGAAATCCGTGATCGCTATGTAGGCAAAGTTGATGCCGTTTTTCATAACGGCGATTCTGAACTGCGTCCTGATTCTCCCCTTTGGGAAGGCATCCGTGTTGTTAAAGGGAACATGGACTTCTACGCCGGCTACCCAGAACGTTTGGTGACTGAGCTTGGTTCGACCAAGATTATCCAAACCCATGGACACCTGTTTGACATCAATTTCAACTTTCAAAAGTTGGACTACTGGGCTCAGGAAGAAAAAGCCGATATCTGCCTCTATGGTCACTTGCATGTGCCAAATGCTTGGATGGAAGGAAAGACTCTTTTTCTAAATCCAGGTTCCATCAGTCAACCACGTGGGACTATCAGAGAATGTCTCTATGCTCGTGTGGAGATTGATGACAGTTATTTTAAAGTGGACTTTTTGACACGAGACCACGAGGTGTATCCGAGCTTGTCCAAGGAGTTTAGCCGATGATTGCCAAGGAGTTTGAGACTTTCTTGTTGGGGCAGGAAGAAACTTTTTTGACCCCTGCTGAAAATCTAGCCGTGTTGATTGATACCCACAATGCGGATCATGCAACCCTCTTGCTTAGTCAGATGACCTATACCCGTGTTCCTGTTGTGACAGATGAAAAACAGTTTGTTGGGACGATTGGGCTCAGAGATATTATGGCTTATCAGATGGAGCATGACTTGAGTCAAGAAATCATGGCAGATACGGATATTGTTCATATGACCAAAACGGATGTAGCGGTTGTTTCGCCTGATTTTACCATTACGGAGGTCTTGCACAAGCTGGTAGATGAGTCCTTCTTGCCTGTTGTAGATGCGTCAGGGATTTTCCAAGGGATCATCACGCGCAAGTCTATCCTCAAGGCAGTGAATGCCCTCTTGCATGACTTTAGTAAGGAATATGAGATTCGATGCAAATGAGAGACAGAATTTCAGATTTTTTAGAGGAAAAGCAGGGCTTGTCTGCCAATTCCAAGCAGTCCTATAAGTATGATCTGGAGCAATTTTTAGACATTGTAGGCGAGCGGATTTCTGATACCAGTCTCAAGATTTACCAAGCCCAACTAGCCAATCTAAAAATCAGCGCCCAGAAGCGAAAGATTTCGGCCTGTAACCAATTTCTCTACTTTCTCTATCAAAAAGGAGAAGTGGATAGTTTTTACCGCTTGGAATTAGCTAAACAAGCTGAAAAGAAGACCGAAAAGCCAGAACTGTTAAACCTAGCCTCTTTTTGGCAGGAAAGCGACTATCCAGAGGGTCGCTTGCTAGCGCTCTTAATCCTAGAAATGGGGCTCTTGCCGAGTGAGATTTTAGCTCTCAAGGTTGAGGATATCAATCTGGATTTTCAAGTGTTGCGAATCAAGAAGGTTTCCCAACAGAGGATTGTCACCATTCCTACAACCTTGCTTTCAGAGTTGGAACCCTTGATGGGCCAGACCTACCTCTTTGAAAGGGGAGGGAAAGTCTATTCCCGTCAGTGGGCCTTCCGTCAGCTAGAGTCTTTTGTCAAGGAGAAAGGTTTTCCAGCCTTATCGGCCCAAGCCTTGCGGGAACAGTTCATTCTACGACAAATAGAAAACAAGGTCGATTTGTACGAAATTGCAAAAAAATTAGGATTAAAAACAGTCCTGACCTTAGAAAAATATAGATAATGGATATTAAACTAAAAGATTTTGAAGGGCCCCTGGACTTGCTCTTGCATCTGGTTTCTAAGTATCAGATGGATATCTATGATGTGCCCATTACGGAAGTCATCGAACAGTATCTAGCCTATGTCTCAACCCTGCAGGCTATGCGTCTGGAAGTGACGGGGGAGTACATGGTTATGGCCAGTCAGCTTATGCTAATCAAGAGCCGTAAACTCCTTCCAAAGGTAGCGGAAGTGACAGACTTGGAGGATGATCTGGAGCAGGATCTTCTTTCCCAAATCGAAGAATACCGCAAGTTCAAGCTCTTGGGAGAGCACTTGGAAGCCAAGCACCAAGAACGGGCCCAGCACTATTCCAAAGCGCCGACAGAGTTGATTTACGAAGATGCGGAGCTTGTTCATGACAAGACGACCATTGACCTCTTTTTGGCTTTTTCAAATATCCTAGCCAAGAAAAAAGAGGAGTTTGCACAGAATCACACGACTATCTTGCGGGATGAGTATAAGATTGAGGATATGATGGTCATCGTAAAAGAGTCCTTGACTGGACGAGATCAATTGCGCTTGCAGGATTTGTTTAAGGAAGCCCAGAATCTCCAAGAGGTCATTACTCTCTTTTTGGCAACCCTAGAGTTAATCAAAACCCAGGAGTTGATCCTCGTGCAAGAGGAGAGTTTCGGAGATATTTATCTCATGGAAAAGAAGGAAGAAAGTCAAGTGGCCCAAAGCTAGACTTGATAGAGAGGAAAGATGAGTACTTTAGCAAAAATAGAAGCGCTCTTGTTTGTAGCGGGTGAAGATGGGATTAGAGTCCGCCAGTTAGCTGAACTCCTCTCTCTGCCACCGACAGGCATCCAACAGAGTTTAGAAAAATTAGCACAGAAGTATGAAAAGGACCCAGATTCCAGTTTGGCTCTGATTGAGACAGGGGGAGCTTATAGATTGGTGACCAAGCCTCAGTTTTCAGAGATTTTGAAGGAATATTCCAAGGCGCCTATCAACCAGAGCTTGTCTCGGGCTGCCCTTGAGACCTTGTCCATCATTGCCTACAAACAACCCATCACACGGATAGAAATTGATGCTATCCGTGGGGTCAACTCGAGTGGGGCCTTGGCAAAGTTGCAGGCCTTTGACTTGATACGAGAAGACGGAAAAAAAGAAGTGTTGGGGCGCCCCAACCTCTATGTGACTACGGATTATTTCCTAGATTACATGGGGATAAACCATTTAGAAGAATTACCAGTGATTGATGAGCTTGAGATTCAAGCCCAAGAAAGCCAATTATTTGGTGAAAGGATAGAAGAAGATGAGAATCAATAAGTATATTGCCCACGCAGGTGTGGCCAGTAGGAGAAAAGCAGAAGAGCTGATCAAGCAAGGCTTGGTGACGGTTAACGGCCAAGTGGTACGTGAACTAGCAACGACTATCAAGTCAGGCGACAAGGTCGAAGTTGAAGGTCAACCTATCTACAACGAAGAAAAGGTCTATTATCTGCTTAACAAACCACGCGGTGTCATTTCCAGTGTGACAGATGACAAGGGGCGTAAGACGGTTGTCGACCTCTTGCCCAACGTGAAGGAGCGCATCTACCCTGTAGGTCGTTTGGACTGGGATACATCAGGTGTTTTGATTTTGACCAATGATGGGGATTTTACGGATGAGATGATTCACCCCCGTAATGAGATTGATAAGGTTTATGTTGCGCGTGTTAAAGGTGTGGCCAATAAGGACAATCTCCGCCCCTTGACCCGTGGACTTGAGATTGATGGTAAGAAAACCAAGCCAGCTGTTTATGAAATTCTCAAAGTGGATCTAGTTAAAAACCGCTCTGTGGTGCAGTTGACCATCCATGAAGGGCGTAACCATCAGGTTAAAAAGATGTTTGAAGCTGTCGGTCTTCAAGTAGACAAGTTGTCACGGACCCGTTTTGGACATCTAGACTTGACAGGACTCCGTCCAGGAGAATCCCGTCGTCTTAATAAAAAAGAAATCAGCCAACTACACACCATGGCTGTAACCAAGAAATAATGAAACGAATTTTAATAGCGCCTGTGCGCTTTTACCAACGTTTTATCTCCCCAGCCTTTCCACCCTCTTGTCGCTTTGAGCCTACCTGTTCAAACTATATGATTCAGGCTATTGAAAAACATGGCTTCAAGGGTGTCTTGATGGGCTTGGCTCGGATTTTACGTTGCCACCCCTGGTCGAAAACAGGTAAGGACCCCGTCCCAGACCACTTTTCCCTTAAACGGAATCATAAATAAAACGAATTACAATGGTGATTCGTTTTTTCACAAGTAGTTTTATCTGGAATGATGATTCCCGCTATCCTTCTCCTATAAAAAGTGGTAAAATGGATGAAAGAAAGAAGGAACTGAAATGACAACATTATTTTCAAAAATCAAAGAAGTAACAGAACTTGCTGCGATCTCAGGTCATGAAGCACCTGTCCGTGCTTATCTTCGTGAAAAGTTGACACCGCACGTGGATGAAGTGGTGACAGATGGCTTGGGTGGTATTTTTGGTATCAAGCATTCAGAAGCTGCGGATGCACCGCGCGTCTTGGTCGCTTCTCATATGGATGAAGTTGGTTTTATGGTCAGCGAAATTAAGCCAGACGGTACCTTTCGTGTTGTAGAAATCGGTGGCTGGAACCCTATGGTGGTTAGCAGCCAACGTTTCAAACTCTTGACTCGTGACGGTCGTGAAATTCCTGTGATTTCAGGTTCTGTCCCTCCACATTTGACTCGTGGTAAGGGTGGACCAACCATGCCTGCTATTGCAGATATCGTCTTTGATGGTGGTTTTATGGATAAGGCTGAGGCAGAAAGTTTTGGCATCCGTCCTGGCGACACCATCGTACCAGATAGTTCTGCAATCTTGACATTCAATGAAAAAAATATCATTTCAAAAGCTTGGGACAATCGCTATGGGGTTCTCATGGTAAGTGAGCTGGCAGAAGCTTTGTCAGGTCAAAAACTCGGAAATGAACTCTATCTGGGCTCTAACGTCCAAGAAGAGGTTGGTCTTCGTGGTGCTCATACTTCCACAACTAAGTTTGACCCAGAAGTTTTCCTAGCAGTTGACTGCTCACCTGCTGGTGATGTTTATGGCGGTCAAGGCAAGATTGGAGATGGAACCTTGATTCGTTTCTATGACCCAGGTCACTTGCTTCTCCCAGGTATGAAGGATTTCCTTTTGACAACGGCTGAAGAAGCTGGTATCAAGTACCAATACTACTGTGGTAAAGGTGGAACAGACGCTGGCGCAGCTCATCTGAAAAATGGCGGTGTCCCATCTACAACTATCGGTGTCTGCGCTCGTTATATCCACTCTCACCAAACCCTCTACGCTATGGATGACTTCCTAGAAGCGCAAGCTTTCTTGCAGGCCTTGGTGAAGAAATTAGATCGTTCAACAGTTGATTTGATTAAAAATTATTAAACTTAAGGAGGTGGTAGGGATGGTAGAACCAAACCTAGAAAGCCTTGTAAAAGATCTTTACAATCATGCTCGACATGATTTGAGTGAAGATTTAGTTGCTGCTCTCCTAGAGACTGCTAAAAAACTGCCTACTACAAATGAGCAATTGCTGGCAGTTCGTCTCTCAGGTCTGGTCAATCGTGAATTGCTCCTAAATCCCAAACATCCGGCACCTGAGTTGCTCAACTTGGCTCGCTTTATCAAAAGAGAAGAAGCCAAGTACAGGGGAACTGCAGCTTCTGCGCTTATGTATGGGGAGCTCTTTAAAATGCTTTGATTCCATTGTGAATCAAAGCATTTTTCTATATATTAGAAAAGCAATTCTTGGTTAGGAAAAGAAAAAAGCCATCCCATTTAGGATAGCTTCTTGGATCTTAGATTTGTTCAGCGATGACCTTTTCAGCAAGGTTCATGGCGTGGTCAGATACACGAGTATAGTGGGAAATGATGTCGATAAAGTTGACCCCAGCTTGTGTTGAACACTCGCCCTTGTTGAGGCGTTTGATGTGGGTCTTTCTGAGAACACGTTCCATATTGTTGATTTCTTTATGGCGTTCAATCAGACTTTGAGCTTTTTCAATATCATTGTTTTCTACACTATCAAGGGCATCCTTGATAAAGCCAGTGGTTTTTTGATAGATATCAGCTAGTTCTTGCAAAGCAGCTTCAGAGAACTCAACATTTTTACGTTGAAGATAGTCGGTCAGATTGATTAGGGCTTCTGCGTGGTCCCCAATCCGTTCCAAATCACGGGATGAATCCAGAATGTTGGTGAGCACTTCACTTTCTTTCTGGCTAAGGGCCTCACTTGAAAGAGTAATCAGGTAACGAGTCAATTTTTCATCAATGGTATTGATGGCTTCTTCTGTCTTGTGGCCTTTTTCAGCAACCTTTTCATTAAGGTCAATGATGTAGTTGTATGAAAGGTCAAAGGCTTTAGAAGCATAATTTCCTAAGTGAAGGAGTTCTTTTTTCGCATTTCCGAGAGCGATTGATGGAGCTTGTTTAATCAAATGCTCATCAAGATAAAGTGGCTCGTACTTGACAACTTCATCTTCACCAGGGATGAGCTTGGTTACAAAGTAGGCCAAGGCTCCGATGAATGGAAATTGTACAATGGTGTTACTTACGTTAAAGGCACCGTGAGAGAAGGCAATGGTCATCTCAGGTGAGAGGTGAAGGAGTGCCTGGAAGTACTCAATCATAGATGTAAATGGGCCTAATAAGATTAAGCAAAGAATAGTCCCTAAAACGTTAAAGGTAACGTGGGTTGCAGCGACGCGTTTTGCAGAGACATTGGCTCCAGCTGCCGCGATGATAACTGTTAGGGTTGTCCCGATATTATCCCCGAAGAGAACCGGTAGAGAACCTTTAAGGTCCAGGAATCCGCCTGCATAGAGACCTTGCAAAATCCCGATTGTCGCAGAAGAAGCTTGGATGAGGACGGTAATCACTGCACCGGCAAAAACTCCCAACACAGGATTTTGTCCCAAGGTTACCATGTATTCCTTGAATTGTGGTAAATCTTTAAGAGGACTCATACCGGCACTGATGAGGTTGAGGGCGTAGAAGATTCCCCCTACACCAAACAGGATGCGCCCGATATTGTTTGCTGTTCTATTTTTGGTAAAGAAGAGGAACATGGTTCCAAGGAAAATCAGGGGTAAAGCATACTCACCAAGCTTGAAACCGATGATAAAGGAAGTAACGGTGGTTCCGATGTTGGCTCCCATGATAATTCCGATAGCCTGTCTAAGAGTGAGAAGACTAGCGCTGACCAGTCCAACCGTGATAACTGTAACCCCTGTACTTGACTGAATCAGGGCAGTCACGACAATCCCGACTAGAACACCTAAAAAGGGATTGCTAGTGTACTTGTCAATGTAAAAACGAAGGCGATCTCCAGCAGCTTGTTGCAAACCGTCTCCCATGGTCTTGATACTATATAAGAATAGTCCCAGACCACCTAAAAAGTGAAATAAAATTTCCTGCCAATTAATGGACATTTCTTTTTCCTCCGAAAAATAATAACGGAATTTCTCCTATTCTATTTTAAAGGATAAAAGTAAATCTAACAAGTGTTAAGCTAAGATTTTAGAAAGAAAATTCGTTAGAATGGACCTTGATTATATTAATTTTACCAATTTCTAACCTAGATATAGGTATTTCCTTTTATATATTGACATTTAAAAGAAATATTTTAAAATGAGGGAGGAATTATCTTGGTCCCTGTGATTGGGATAAAAAATTTATAAAGAAAGTTAAGCGCTTTCTTTTGCACAACAAAATCAATCTTTTAGGAGGAGAAAATGAAGAATCCATTTTTTGAAAGATGTTGTCGTTACAGTATTCGTAAGTTATCAGTAGGAGCCTGCTCGCTGATGATTGGTGCTGTTTTATTTGCTGGTCCAGCCTTGGCTGAAGAAACTGCAGTTCCTGAAAATAGCGGAGCCAATACAGAGCTTGTTTCAGGAGAGAGTGAGCATCCAACTAATGAAGTTGACAAGCAGCATGAAGGAGAACATGCTAGAGAAAATAAGCCAGAAAAGGCAGAAGGAGTAGCGACAGCATCTGAAACTGCTTCGCCAGCAAGCAATGAAGCTGCAACTACTGAAACCGCAGAGGCAGCTAGCGCAGCTAAACCAGAGGAAAAAGCAAGTGAGGTGGCTGCAGAAACACCATCTGCAGAAGTAAAACCTAAGTCTGACAAGGAAACAGAAGCAAAGCCCGAAGGAACTAGCCAAGGGGATGAGTCTAAGCCAGCAGCAGAAGCTAATAAGACTGAAAAAGAAGTCCAGCCAGATGTCCCTAAAAATACAGAAAAAACATTAAAACCAAAGGAAATCAAATTTAATTCTTGGGAGGATTTGTTGAAATGGGAACCGGGTGCGCGTGAGGATGATCCCATCAATCGTTCTTCTGTTGAACTTGCTAAGCGCCATAGAGGCCAGTTGGTGAACGAAAAAGCAAGTAGAAGAGCCAAGGTTCAGGCGCTAGCAAATACCAACTCAAAGGCTAAAGACCACGCTTCTGTTGGTGGAGAAGAATTCAAGGCCTACGCCTTTGACTACTGGCAATACTTGGATTCAATGGTCTTCTGGGAAGGTCTCGTTCCAACTCCAGATGTCATTGATGCAGGACATCGTAACGGAGTTCCTGTATATGGTACACTCTTCTTCAACTGGTCTAATAGTATTGCAGATCAAGAGAAATTTGTTGCTGCTTTGAAACAAGATGAGGATGGAACCTTCCCTATTGCACGAAAACTTGTCGACCTTGCTAAGTACTATGGCTTTGATGGGTATTTTATCAACCAAGAAACAACGGGTGACTTAGTAACGCCACTTGGTGAAAAAATGCGTCAATTCATGCTCTATACAAAAGAATATGCGGCAAAAGTCAACCATCCAATCAAGTATGCTTGGTACGATGCCATGACCTATAAATATGGTCGTTACCACGAAGATGGTCTAGGTGATTACAACTACCAGTTCATGCAAAAAGAAGGTGACAAGGTCCCTGCGGATCAATTCTTTGCCAATTTCAACTGGAATAAGGAAAAGAATGACCACTCTGTAGAAATGGCAAAATGGCTGGAACGTAGTCAATATGATGTCTTTGCAGGATTGGAATTGCAACAAGGTGGTTCTTATAAGACAAAAGTTAAATGGGATGCCCTCTTAGATGAAAAAGGCAAGTTACGTTTGTCACTTGGACTCTTTGCACCAGATACAATTACCAGTCTAGGAAAAACAGGTGAAGATTACCATAAAAACGAAGATATCTTCTTCACAGGTTACCAAGGAGATCCGACAGCTCAAAAACCAGCGGACAAAGAGTGGTATGGGATTGCTAATTTAGTTGCAGACCGCACACCAGCAGTAGGCCGGACCTTCACTACCTCCTTTAATACAGGCCATGGTAGAAAGTGGTTTGTAGACGGAAAGGTTTCTAAGGATTCTGAGTGGAACTACCGTTCTGTTTCAGGTGTCTTGCCAACATGGCGCTGGTGGCAGACTTCAACAGGGGAAAAACTTCGTGCAGAATATGATTTTACAGATGCCTACAATGGCGGAAATTCCCTTAAATTCTCAGGTAATGTAGCTGGTAAGACGGACCAGGATGTGAATTTGTATTCTACTAAGTTAGAAGTAACTGAGAAAACCAAACTTCGTGTTGCCCACAAGGGAGGAAAAGGCTCGAAAGTTTATATGGCCTTCTCTACAACTCCAGACTACAAATTCGATGATGCAGATGCATGGAAAGAGCTAACCCTTTCTGACAACTGGACAAATGAAGAATTTGATCTCAGCTCACTAGCAGGTAAAACCATCTATGCAGTCAAACTCTTCTTCGAGCATGAAGGAGCTGTAAAAGATTATCAGTTTAACCTAGGTCAATTAACAATTTCAGACAATCACCAAGCACCACAAGCGCCTACAGGACTTTCTGTGGTGAAACAATCTCTTAAAAATGCCCAAGAAGCTGAAGCAGTGGTCCAGTTTGCGGGTAATCAAGATGCCGATTTCTATGAAGTCTACGAAAAAGATGGGGATAACTGGCGTTTGTTGACAGGTTCATCTGCTTCAACCATCTACTTGCCAAAAGTTAGCCGCTCTGCTAATGCGACTGGTACGACGCAAGAATTGAAAGTTGTTGCAGTTGGTAAAAATGGCCTTCGTTCAGAAGCTGCGACGACATCCTTTAACTGGGGCATGACTGTTCAGGATACGACTCTCCCAAGACCTTTGGCTGAAAATATTGTTCCAGGGGCAACGGTTATCGGTAGCACTTTCCCGAATACCGAAGGTGGAGAAGGTATTGAAGGTATGTTGAACGGTACCATTACCAGTCTTTCAGACAAGTGGTCTTCAGGACAATTGAGCGGTAGTGTCGATATTCGTTTGACTCAACCACGTCGTGTTGTCAGATGGGTGATGGATCATGCGGGAGCTGGTGGTGAGTCTGTTAACGATGGTCTGATGAACACCAAGGATTTTGATCTTTATTACAAGGATACAGATGGCGAGTGGAAACTAGCTAAGGAAGTCCGTGGTAATAAAGCGCACGTTACGGATATCACTCTTGACAAACCAATTACTGCCCAAGACTGGCGTTTGCATGTCATTACATCTGATAACGGAACACCTTGGAAGGCCATTCGTATCTACAACTGGAAGATGTACGAAGCCTTGGACACAGAAAGTCAAAATATTCCAATGGCTAAGGTAGCTGCTCGTTCACTTGGAAACCACCAAGTTCAACTAGGCTTCTCTGATGTTCTGGCAGGCGCAACCATCACCGTTTACGACAAGGCTGATTCACAAACACCAATTGCAACCTTAAAGACTGAAACTGGTGGTGACTTGGCAACAACTCCATTGGGCTTTGATAAGCAACCAACTCTCCTATACTATCGTACCCAACTACCTGGCAAAGAAATCAGTAACACCTTGGCAGTAGCGATTCCACAGGATGAGAGAAAAATTGCTGCAGTTAGCCTTGAAAAAGGACCTAAAAAGATAGTTTATAAAGAAGGAGAAAAACTGGACCTCAGAGGCGGAACACTCCGTGTTCAATACGAAGGGGGACAAGCCGACGAGCTGATTAACCTTACTCACTCAGGTGTGACGGTATCTGGATACGACGCTCATCAAAAAGGGGAACAAAACCTAACACTGCAATACCTTGGTTTACCAGTGTCAGGTGATCTTAAAGTCCAAGTGACAGGACAGGATGAAGGAAAACCAAAAGAAGTAGCGGGCTTGTATATTACTAAGAAACCAAAAATAGACTATCTAGTAGGAGATCAACTGGATCTCTCTGAAGGTCGCTTTGGTGTTCTCTATGATGACGAGACAGAAGAGACTCACAGCTTTACTGATGAAGGTGTTGAAATCAAGGGCTACGATGCTCAGAAGACTGGACGCCAGACCTTGACCCTGCATTACAAGGGGCACACGGCTGAGTTTGATGTCTTGGTTTCTCCAAAGGCTGCAGTTAATGATGAATACCTTAAACAAGAAATCACTGCTGCCCAAGGCCGTCAGTCAACCCTTGCCTATACCTTCTCAAGTGAGGACAAACAAGCTGTACTAGTAGAGAAACTCAATACAGCTAAAGCTGTTGCAGAAAACCATGATGCCAGTCAAGAAGAAGTCAACCGGGCTTTGAATGAGTTGAAACAAGCAGGGACAGACTTGGATGGAAATCAACGTTATCAGACAGCTAGAGAAGAATTGGAAGGTTTGCTCGAATCTATCCGTGAAAAAGATCCTAAAGTTGAGTTGATTGAACAAGCAGAAACTTTGTTGGCTTCAGAGATGCCAACTCCACAAGCTTTTGCGGACATGAAAGAAAAGCTGAATAAGAAACTAGCTCCTGCAGAAGAAAGTCATCATGTTGGTAGCATGGATCCAAGTGAAGTAGCCCCAACAGTTGAGGTCCTCCCTGAATTAGTTGTTGAAACTGAAACAACAGCCTATGAGCGTCAAGAGCGACCAAATGCGAACCTTCTTAAAGGTCAACGTCAACTTGTCCAAAAAGGAGAAGAAGGGCAGATTCGTCGTCTAGTAGAAGTAGATGCTCAAGGCAATCGTATCCTTCGTACAACAGAGATTCTCAAGGAAGCTGTTCCAGAGATTACCGAAGTAGGTACAAAAGTTCTGTCAAGTAACCAACCAGCAGAAGGAGTAAAAGACTTAGTTTTAGAAATTCCGAAACTAGAAATTGAAGAGGATACAGTGGTCTTCGAACGTCAAGAGCGACCAAATGTGAACCTTCTTAAAGGTCAACGTCAACTTGTCCAAAAAGGAGAAGAAGGGCAAATTCGTCGTCTAGTAGAAGTAGATGTCCAAGGTAAACGCACCCTTCGTTCAACTGAAATTCTCAAGGAAGCTGTTCCAGAGATTACCGAAGTAGGTACAAAAGTTCTATCAAGCAATCAACCAGCAGAAG